>JAJRUQ010000120.1 GCA_024277705.1 Gammaproteobacteria bacterium | reverse complement strand
TTGGTGAAAGTCTTGCAGAGCGTGAAGCCGGGATAACCAATGATGTGTGTGCTCGTCAGATAGATGCGGTTATTGCGCTGGAAGGTGTGGCAGCATTGGCTGATGGTGTTATTGCTTATGAGCCGGTATGGGCAATTGGTACCGGTAAAACGGCTAGCCCGGAACAGGCACAGGAAGTTCATGCTTTCATTCGCGGTAAAATCGCTGCATTAAATGCAGAAGTGGCTGAAGGCTTGCGTATATTGTACGGTGGTAGTATGAACCCGGCTAATGCAAAAGAGTTAATCGGTCAGTCGGATATTGATGGTGGTTTGATTGGCGGTGCTTCACTGAAAGCGGAAGATTTTCTGGCTATTTGCCTGGCTGCAGAGTAGTACGCGCTGGTAATGACGTTGTCCCGTTGAGTGTGAAAACAGATTAGGTTTTAGATAGGTTATTTAAGTGGATATTATTTTTCTTGTATTACATGTGGTGTTATCACTGGGTATTATTACTCTGGTGTTATTGCAGAAAGGTGCGGGTGCGTCAGCAGGGGCTTCTTTTGGCGGTGGTGGTGCCGGCAGTGTTTTTGGTGCGACCGGTTCCTCCAATTTTTTAAGTAAAACCACTGCTGTTTTTGCTACTGCGTTTTTTTTAAACAGCCTGTTTCTGGCGTATATGGCTTCGCACCGTGATCTTGATACCGGCAGTGTGATGGATTCTCTGACGGTGCCTGCGCTGCAGGTACCAGCGCCTGATCTGATTGATGAAATTCCGCCCCCTGCTGCTGAGTCTGGTGTTCAGCCGGCAGCAGAGTCGCCTGTTGAAGACGATGTGCCCCCACCGGCGGGTCAATAGTTACGGATAGAATTTCAGGCTTCATTGCAGTGTTGTTTGTTTAAGGCCTGTGATAATCCTGCCGATGTGGTGGAATTGGTAGACACGCTATCTTGAGGGGGTAGTGGCGTAAGCTGTGCCGGTTCGACTCCGGCCATCGGCACCAAATAAAAGTGATTGCAACGGTATTAGCGGAACGATATAGTCGCAATGGCAATACAATAATTAATAATAACTGGCGTTAAACGTCTTGTTTTATAACGGTGAGGCTGATCGGGTAATCTGAGGGCTCGAACGTTATAACTAAAGGGTTACAGTATGCTTGAAAATTATTTGCCAGTACTAATATTTCTTGTCATTGGCATGATGGTTGGTGTAGGCGCCATGTTTGTTGGCGGTTTTGTGCTGGCACCATCAAAACCTGATAAAGCAAAAAACTCACCGTTCGAGTGTGGTTTTGAGGCTTTTGAAGATGCGCGCCTGAAATTTGATGTGCGTTATTACCTTGTTGCTATCCTGTTTATTATTTTCGATCTGGAAATTGCCTTTCTCTTTCCGTGGGCTGTTGTGCTCGATAAAATCGGTTTGTTCGGTATCCTGTCGATGGGTGTTTTTCTCGGTATTCTGGTGATCGGCTTTATCTATGAATGGAAAAAAGGAGCGTTGGAATGGGAATAGAAGGCGTTCTGGATAAAGGTTTTGTTACCACCTCGGCTGATAAATTAATCAACTGGGCGCGTACCGGTTCCATGTGGCCGGTAACCTTCGGTCTGGCCTGCTGTGCGGTAGAAATGATGCAGGCGGGTGCTTCACGCTACGATCTGGACCGCTTCGGCATGTTGTTCCGCCCGAGCCCGCGCCAGTCTGATGTGATGATTGTTGCCGGTACATTAACCAATAAAATGGCACCTGCGTTACGCAAGGTGTATGACCAGATGGCAGAGCCGCGCTGGGTTATTTCTATGGGATCCTGTGCCAATGGCGGCGGTTATTATTATTATTCCTATTCCGTGGTGCGTGGCTGTGATCGCATTGTGCCGGTGGATATCTATGTGCCGGGTTGTCCGCCCACCGCTGAGGCCCTGCTGTATGGAATTTTGCAGTTACAGAGTAAAATTCGCCGAACCAATACTATCGCCAGGCAGCCGGTGGAAGGCGATGCTGACTATAACCGCCCCGTGAGACATCGGGATGTGACCATTACATAGGGCTGGTTGAATGAACGTTCAGAAATTATCACAGGCTCTGGCCACTACTTTTACATCACAACTGCAATCCAATGTGGTTGTGCAAAATAATGTCTCCGCTGAAGTTACGATTGAAGTTCTGTCCGAAGATGCGCTCGCTGTATTTAAAACGCTGCGAGATGACGGGGACCTTAAATTTGATCAGTTGACGGATGTCTGTGGTGTGGATTATTTGTCCTACGGCAGTGTCGAATGGGAAACGGAAGCAAGTTCATCCACCGGTTTCAGCCGAGGGGTAGAGCCTGTTGCCGGCGCGCGCCTGCGTTTTGGCGATGAGTTGAAGGCAAGCGACTCGGGTCGGCCGCGTTTTGCTGCGGTGTACCATTTGATGTCGCTGGCACATAATCATCGCCTGCGGGTTCGGGTTTATTGTGATGACGAAGCCATGCCGGTAGTGCCTTCAGTTGTAGAATTATGGCCATCGGCAAACTGGTTTGAACGGGAAGCTTTTGATCTGTACGGCATTCTGTTTGAAGGGCATCCTGATTTGCGTCGAATTCTGACCGACTATGGTTTTGTCGGGCATCCTTTTAGAAAAGATTTTCCGCTTATCGGGCATGTTGAAATGAAATATGACGAACAGCAAAAACGTGTTGTTTATCAGCCGGTCAGTATCGAGCCGCGAGTGCTGGTACCACGGGTGATTCGTGATGATGGTCGTTTTGACAGCGATGTTGAGCCGGAAGTGGTGGAGAATACTGATGCCTGAAATTCGTAATTACACCTTAAACTTCGGGCCGCAGCATCCTGCAGCACACGGCGTATTGCGTCTGGTTCTGGAAATGGATGGTGAGGTTATCGAGCGTGCGGATCCGCATGTTGGTTTATTGCACCGGGCGACTGAAAAGCTGGCGGAGTCCAAGCCTTATAATCAAAGCATCGGTTATATGGATCGTCTGGATTATGTTTCCATGATGTGCAATGAGCACGGTTATGTGCTGGCAATGGAAAAGCTGATGGGTATTTCAGTGCCGGAGCGTGCCCAGTATATTCGCGTTATGTTTGATGAAGTAACCCGTATCCTGAACCATTTGCTGTGGATCGGCACGCATGCGCTTGATGTTGGTGCCATGACCATGTTCCTGTACGCCTTCCGTGAGCGTGAGGATCTGATGGATGTCTACGAGGCGGTATCCGGGGCGCGTGTGCATGCCACCTATTATCGTCCTGGTGGCGTGGCACGTGATTTGCCGGATTCTATGCCGCAGTATAAAAAATCAAAATGGAGCAGTCAGCGCAAGGTCGATAAATTAAACCAGAATCGTGAAGGTTCACTGCTGGATTTTCTGCAGGATTTTTGTAAACGTTTTCCGGCTTATGTTGATGAATACGAAACGCTGCTGACCGATAACCGTATCTGGAAACAGCGCACGGTTGATATTGGCGTGGTTTCTCCGGAACGCGCAACAGCGCTTGGCTTTAGCGGGCCGATGCTTCGTGGTTCCGGTATTGCCTGGGACTTGCGCAAGAAACAGCCCTATGAGGTTTATGACCGGCTGGAGTTTGATATTCCTGTCGGTACCAACGGCGACTGTTACGACCGTTATCTGGTGCGTATGCAGGAAATGCGTGAATCGAACCGTATTATTCAGCAGTGTATCGACTGGCTACGTAAAAACGATGGCATTATCCTTACCGAAAACCATAAGATTGCGCCGCCGAAACGGGTGGAAATGAAGTCGGACATGGAATCGCTGATTCATCACTTTAAGTTGTTTACAGAAGGTTTTTGTTTGCCTGAGGGTGAAGCCTACGCTGCGGTGGAGCACCCGAAAGGGGAGTTCGGCTGTTACCTGATTTCAGATGGTGCCAATAAACCATATCGTTTAAAGATTCGTGTTCCCGGTTTTGTTCATCTGTCCGCACTGGATGAAATGGTACGTGGTCACATGCTGGCTGACGTGGTTGCGATGATAGGAACACAGGACATTGTGTTTGGTGAGATTGACCGATAATGACGACTGATATGATTGAAATAACAGAACTGTCAACGCATGCTCGTGAAGAAATCGATGAGCTGTTGAGCCATTTTCCTGCCGAGCAGAAGAAGTCTGCACTGCTCGGTGCGTTGAATGTTGTGCAGCATGAAAACCGGGGCTTTCTTACGGAAGAACTGATGGCGGCGGTGGCGAACTATCTGGGGCTGGCAAAAATTGAAGTTTATGAAGTGGCCAGCTTTTACTCAATGTATGAGCTGAAGCCGGTGGCACGTAACAATGTTGCTATCTGTACCAATATTTGCTGCATGTTAATGGGCTCGCAGAGCATTGTTGATCATGTTGAGAAAAAATTAAATATCAAGGTTGGTGAGAGTACCGATGATGGTCGCATCTATCTTAAAAAAGAAGAAGAATGTCTGGCTGCCTGTGCCGGTGGCCCGATGATGCAGGTTAATCATGTTTATTATGAGAATCTTACACCTGAAAAGGTTGATGAGATTTTAGATAGTCTGGAGTAATGGCTACAATGTCAGGTAATACAGTGAAACCGGAAGTGACCAGACCCCAGCTTAATACCCGAAATGAGCAGGTGTGTTTTGCCACCCTGCAGTTTGAAGATACTCCGTGGTCGTATGAGAATTATCTGAAAACCGGTGGTTATCAGGCGTGGCGAAAAATTCTGGAACAGAAAATATCGCCGGAAGATGTTGTTGAAGAAGTTAAGAAGTCCGGGCTGCGTGGTCGTGGCGGTGCCGGTTTTCCAACCGGGCTGAAATGGAGTTTTATGCCACGCACCGCACCGGTACAGAAATATCTGGTGTGCAACTCCGATGAATCTGAGCCGGGCACCTGTAAAGACCGGGAGATTTTACGTTATAACCCGCATGCGCTGGTGGAAGGTATGGTTATCGGCTGTTATGCCATGGGCGCAACCGCCGGTTATAATTATATGCGTGGTGAGTTTATGGACGAACCGGCCATTCATTTCAAACAGGCATTAAAAGAAGCTTATGACCACGGCCTGTTAGGTAAGAATATTCTGGGCACCGATGTCTGCATTGATCTGCACGCCTCTTTAGGTGCCGGTGCATATATCTGCGGGGAAGAAACTGCTTTGTTGAATTCGCTGGAAGGCAAGCGTGGATTACCGCGTTTCAAGCCGCCATTTCCGGCCAATTTTGGTTTATATGGCAAGCCCACCACAATCAATAATACAGAAACCTTATCGTCTATTCCGGCCATTATGCGTAATGGTGGTGAGTGGTTCCAGAATCTGGGCATTCCTAACAGCGGCGGGGTCAAACTATTTTCGATTTCCGGACATGTTAATAATCCGGGAAATTTTGAAATTCCGATGGGTACCTCATTTGCAGAGCTGCTGGAAATGGCGGGCGGGGTTAAAGGCGGTCGCAAGTTGAAAGCAGTTATTCCCGGTGGTTCATCGGTACCGGTGGTACCGGGCGATATTATGCTGCAGACCAATATGGATTATGATTCCATCGTTGCCGCCGGTTCCATGTTAGGTTCCGGTGCGGTGATTGTTATGGATGACACTACCGATATGGTGCAGGCCTTGCGCCGTCTTTCGCAGTTTTATTTTTCCGAGTCCTGCGGCCAGTGTACCCCCTGCCGGGAAGGCACCGGCTGGTTATACCGCATGCTGACACGTATTGTTGAAGGCAGGGGAACCATGGCTGATCTTGATAAACTTGATGATGTCGCCAGCAAAATCGAAGGCAGAACGATCTGTGCTCTGGGTGATGCGGCGGCAATGCCGGTACGTAGTTTCCTCAAGCATTACCGCAATGAATTTGAATATTACGTTGAACATAAACACAGCATGGTAAAGGCGGCATGAGAATTTTGGCCGCGAAGGACGCAAATGCTTTCCGGGAAATTTTCTCCGATCATCTTTCGCATGCGCTGAAAAAAATGGTTGCTTTGATGGCGGTTTTAAATGAATTGTTTTCTTTGCGTTATTTCGCGTGTTTCGCGGCAAAAAAGGTTTATCAGTCATGAGTGATGTGACAAATGAAGATATGGTAACGATTACTGTCGATG
>JAJRUQ010000119.1 GCA_024277705.1 Gammaproteobacteria bacterium | reverse complement strand
TTCGGATTTATTCTTGCTCTGAACAGGGCTTCACTGGCATAAATATTACCCACACCGACCACGATGTGGCTGTTCATAATAAACGCTTTGATGCTGCATTGTCTTTTGCCGGCTTTACTATGCAGGTAATCAGCAGTAAAAACATCATCAAGTGGTTCAACCCCCAGTGCTTTAATCAGTTTATGCTGATTAATATCACCTGCCTGCCATAACACGCAGCCGAATTTTCTCGGGTCGCGCAAACGCAGTATTTTATTGCTACTGACGATGATATCAATATGGTCATGTTTTTCGGGCGGCATGTTGTTGTCACAGATACGCAGGCTGCCGGACATGCCCAGATGGATAATGATGTTGCCATTATTCAGTTGCAGATAAATATATTTAGCACGGCGTTTTACTGCATGGATTTTCTGGCCGCTGGCAAGTGCGGCGAGATTTTTCGGGATGGGCCAGCGTAAGTGGTACTGCCGAATGGTAATATTCCGGATGGTTTTGTTCAGCAGATATGGCTCAATACCGCTGCGGCTGGTTTCGACTTCAGGTAATTCCGGCATGATTGTATACGTTATTGAGGTGCGATGAGATGGTCATAGGCATCGATATCAAGATGGTATTCAAGCCCGATCTCCGGGCGTGCCAGTATCAGCCAGGGGTCAGTGTCGGTAATCTGATAATGTATTTTTTGCACTGGCTGTTGGCGGTAGATGAATACATCACCCAGATTTTTTCGTTCAAGATACTGGTGAACGCCGAAGGCCTGGTCGTGCTGCCAGTGCTCCAGAATTTTGTTTATCCGGTCTGCGCTGATATTGAGGCTACTGTGCCAGAAGCCTTTGTCATCTTTGTTGAGTGTCTGGTTGATCAGGACAAGTTTTTTCAGCCCGGGAAAAGTACTTTTATCTGCAGGTAACAGGTTTAAAGAAACCAGGGTGCTGAAGTGTGAGCTGAGTAATGGCGAATAAACGTCCTGTATTGTGGAAATTGTTTCGCCGATTCGAATAAAACGAAGTGATGTGGCAGGATTGGTGATGCCAAAGCTGATTTTAATATTGTTGAAGGTAATGCTGGTTGCGGGGTCAAGCAAACCGATTTTTTGCATATCAATTTCGGATGACCGGTATCGTTTATGAACCGGTGCGTTTAACAGTTTGAGAATAGTGTTAATGCGAAAATCGTTGGCGGCAATGTCTATCGGGGAAGTGATGTGCCAGTGTTGATCAGCATCTTTAGTCAGTGTGGTTTTGTTCTTGTTGTGCTGAATGCCAATGCTCTGGATAGTGCTGCTATTTATTCGCGTCAGTGTTTCCAGGTCTGTGGAAATGTCTTCACTGTAAAAGATAATTGCGGCCAGCAGCAGGACTATAAAAAATAGAAATATGTTGAGCAGGGTTTTTCCGGAGACAGGCATAGGGGTTTATTTTTTCTGTCGCAGATGCCAGATTCTGAAACCGGCAATGAGCAGCAGTAGTGGCATTATCAGGAAAAAACCAAAACCGATAATGGCTAATTCGCTATCACTGAGTTCCAGTCGGGTGTCAGGGGATGTTCTGCTTTCAATGGAAATGAAATCATCATCACCGATCAGCCAGTTGAATATATTGAGTCCCAGGTTCAGGTTGGCACCGGCACCAATATAGGCGTCCGATAAAAAATCACTGTCACCGATGACTACTATACGTTGTTGTGACTGCTGGTTTTGTTCGGCCGGTGCTTTACGTGTGAGGGCCACAGCAATAGTAATGGGGCCGGCAACATCACCATCGTTGCTGTTAAATGTCATCTCACTGCTGATGCCGCCGGTTTCTGTCCAGCTTTTGGCCGATGAGGTAAATAATGATACCGCCTGCCAGTGGTTAATGCTTTGTGTGTTACTCAGTGGGCTGATGCCGTGTGCCATCGGAAACAGTGTGTTATAACGGATAGTGTTATTGATAATGTGCGGTGAATATCCGGTAACAGGGATAATTGCCGGATGCTGTATATTCAGGGTTTTGCGCAGATCCGGATTGTTATCAATAATAACGCCGTTATGGAACTGCAGGCCGAGAGAGCTGGCGAGTTTGTCCAGACCGAAATAATTATTTTGCCCGGCATCGCTTACCGGGTCGGATAACCAGAGCAGGTTGCCGCCACGGCTGATAAATTTATTGATGATATCCAGTTCGCCCTCATGATAAGCATGGGCAGGTGCGGCAATAACGATCAATTTAGTGTTGTCAGGTAATGCTTGCTGCAGCAGGTTTATTTGTTGTAGCTGAAAGCCCATGTCAGAAAGCTGGCTGAACAGGGAGGCATAAGCCCGGCTGTCTGTTGCCTTAATCTCACGTTCTCCATGACCGCTTAAAAAAATCACCTGTTGATCTTCACGGCGGTTCAGGCGTAACAGTGCATTGCTGATAGCCTGCTCGCTCAGTGAATCAATGTGTTCCGCTTTATCGTTATAATAAATAACAAAAGCAAACGGTTTGTTCATGACAATACCGTCCTGCTGAGCCTGTGCAAGATCGATGTCAGGGTTTAATAAAAGCAAATCAAAATCAGGTTTTATCTGCTGATAACGGGCAATGATTTCGGTGATGGCTTTTTGCGTGACTTCATCCGTTGTATAGGCATGCACCATCACCGGATTGTTGAGCAGCTGCAGTAATTCAATACTGCTGCTGGAAAGTGAGTGACGTTTGTTTGCGGTCAGGTCAAGCTGATAAGTATAGTGGTTGCTGAGCCATGCCAGCATGCCGATACTGCTGGTGAACAGCAGCAGAAAGATGATCTTCTGAACGCTAAGCATCAGCCGTGACTGGTTTGATAGTTTCATGATTTATGCACGATTTTATTATTGATGTTTTTTGTGCAAATAAAGCCGCAGCGGCTGGCCGGTGAAAAAACAGTCACGACTGTAATCTCTGTGTTTCCAGTTGCCTGATTGCCAGGACCAGGAAAGCAGTAATGAATAGTAAAAAGTAGGCAATATCACGGCTGTTTAAAATGCCGCGTAATAACGCAGTAAAGTGCACGTGTAAAGACAGATATGTTAAAACACTGTCGCCTTCTGCCGCAGCAGCGGTACTGGTGTTTAACATCCATAACAGCAGTAACAGGCCAAAGGTACTGATAGCAGCAATCATCGGGTTATCGGTTAGCGATGACATGTACAAACCGGCAGAGCTGAAGGCGGTTAATACTAAAAACAAACCCAGCAAGCCGGAGAATATCTTCGCATAATCCAGGTGTGTGCCGGGCGCTAAAGAAAGTGGCATTAAAGACAGCAGCAGAAGCAGTATTATTATAAAAAAGATCAGGCCGAAAAATTTACCCAGTACAATCTCGGTGATGCTCACCGGTGCACTTAACAACAGGCTGATGGTCTTGTTACGTTTTTCATCACTGATCAGGCGCATGGTTAATAACGGTATTATCATCAGCAGCAAAATACTGGCGACTTCAAACAGCGGTGAAATAACCAGATCGGTAACGCCGGGAGCGTTGCTCATGGTGGTTAACTCTGACTGGACACTAAAGAAAATATCGAGCATTGAAAAAAAAGACCACGCTAAAATAATTTGTACCACGGCAAGAATGACCCATGCCAGAGGTGACATAAACATACTGCGCAATTCACGTTTTGCTATGGTCAGAATCACGGCTTAAACTCCTGTTTTACTGGCGATGTCATCGCCGGTTGTTATCGCGATAAAGGTTTGTTCCAGTGAAGCCTGATAAGGCGTGAACCGTGTCACGCCCCATTGCTGTTGTACGATATAGGCCAGTAATGTTTCAGCACTGAGATTACTGCTGACAATAAAACGGTTTTCGCCGCTAACAGGGGTGCCGGTTTCTATGGTGGTAAATGCTTCATGGCCGGCAAGTTCATCGGGATGGATGTCGTGGCTTAGTGAAAACTCATAGTGGCTTGTCTGCCGGTGCAGCATGTCATTGATATCTGCGCTGTAAACCAGGCTGCCACGGTTGATGATTTGTACCCGGTTACATATCGCCTGCACTTCCGGCAGGATATGGGTACATAAAATAATGCCGTGATTTTCTCCCAGCGTTTTGATTAGCTGCCGGATTTCAAGGATCTGGATAGGGTCAAGGCCAACGGTCGGTTCATCAAGAATGATGACCGGTGGTGAATGCAAAATGGCCTGGGCTATGCCGACACGTTGTTGAAAGCCTTTGGACAGATTTTTGATCAGGCGTTGCTGTACTTCGGTAAGTCCGCAGCGTTCAATGGCAGAGTCGCATACCTTTAATAACTGTTTTTTGTTAACCCGGTGCAATCGTGCGCAAAAGACCAGGTATTCGGTGACGGTCATATCCTGATACAGTGGCGGATTTTCCGGTAAATAACCGAGAGATGCTTTGGCTGCTTTTGGCTGCTCCAGCAGGTCGATACCGTTAATGCTGATTTCACCCTGTGTGGGCGCCAGTGTGCCGGTCAGCATTTGCATGGTGGACGATTTGCCGGCACCGTTCGGGCCAAGAAAGCCCAGAATGTCACCGGTTGCCAGTTCAAAACTGATGTTATTAACAGCGCAAAAATCACCGTAGTGACGCGTCAGATTGTGAACGGAAATAAGCAAAGACATGGGGCGTTATTATTACTGATTTGCTGTAGCTTGCAAGGGGGAATGTTAAGTTTTAAGTTATTAGTTAAAAAGTTCTGGAACCTGTAACTAAAAAATGCATATTCCTGTTCACGGGAAGGTAAAATACTCTATGGCTATATTTCTCGGCGTCGATACCGGCGGTACTTTTACTGACTTTATTGTATTCGATGACGAATCAAAACAGCTTTGTATTCACAAAGTACTGTCTACGCCACAGGCCCCTGAGCAGGCGATTCTACAGGGCATAAGGGAGCTGGACCTGATGGTGGATCATTTAACTCTGGTCCATGGTTCAACGGTTGCTACCAATGCGGTGCTTGAAGGCAAAGGTGTGCGTACGGCTTATATTACCAACCGGGGCCTGGCTGATGTTCTCAGTATCGGCCGTCAGGCACGTGAAGAACTTTATAATTTAATACCGATAAAAAAACCAGTACTGATTGAGCGGGAATTATGTATTGAGGTCAATTCGCGGCTGAGCGCGCAGGTAGAACCGCTGCAGACACTGAGCGAGCAGGATCTGGCCGAACTGACAGCATGTATCGAAAAGCTGGCACCGCAGGCTGTCGCCATTAATCTGTTATTTTCGTTTTTTGACGAGAGCGAAGAGCTGAAAATAGAAAAAGCAATTCCGAAAGATATTTTTGTCAGTCGTGCATCCGATGTGCTACCGGAATACAGGGAATTCGAGCGTGGTATGACCACTGCACTGAATGCTAAAGTCGGGCCGCTCATGCAGGGTTATCTTCATCGGCTGGCGCAGCAACTGGCAAACCATAATAATAAAAAACCGGCACTATCTATTATGCAAAGTTCCGGTGGTACCACCAGTGTTGAGCAGGCGGGACGCTATCCGGTTAATTTATTGCTGTCCGGCCCTGCCGGTGGTCTTAAAGGTGCGCAGACGGTAGCGGCGGCATCCGCGGTTGAACGGTTACTGTCATTTGATATGGGGTGCACCTCCACCGATATTTCCATTATCGATAAACAAATCGGCTTTACCACCGGGGCAAAAATCGGTGGTTATGCGGTGGCGGTTCCGATGGTGGATATGCATACCATTGGTGCCGGTGGTGGCTCGATTGCGCAGCTTGATGCCGGGGGACGCTTACTGGTTGGTCCGGAATCAGCCGGTGCTGACCCGGGGCCGGCCTGTTATGGTAAAGCCGGAAAACGGCCGACCGTGACTGATGCCAATGTTGTTCTCGGGCGGTTGCGGCCACAGTCGTTCCTCGGTGGCAATATGCAACTGGACAACGCTGCGGCGGAGATGGCGGTTAAAACCATCGCCGAACCTCTAGCATTAACGGTGGTAGAGGCCGCCGAAGGTATTATCAATGTGGTTAATGATCACATGGTGCGCGCTTTACGGGTCATGTCCGTTGAACGGGGAGAAGATCCGAAAGACTTTACTCTGGTTTCTTTTGGCGGTGCCGGTGGCCTGCATGTCTGCGCACTGGCCGCGGAGCTGGAAATGACACGGGCAATGGTACCGGTTAATGCCGGGGTATTGTCAGCACTGGGTATGCTGGCCGCCGATGCCAGTCGTGAGCGTTCACGCACCATCAATCAAGTCTTAAACGAGTGTGATGCAGAAAGTATTGAGCAAATTTTTGCCGAGTTGCTGACACAGGCCAGGCATGAGTTAAATATTAATACCGGCGTGCCGGCAACGGAGGTGCAGACAATATTAACCGTTGATTTGCGTTATCGGGGGCAGAGTAATGCACTTAATCTGCCCTGGTGCGGTTTGCACGACCTTGCGCAGTGTTATCATCAAAAGCATAAAGATAGTTATGGCCATCAGCTGGAGATGGCAATTGAACTGGTGAATGTGCGCATTCGCGTCATCTGGCATCGTTCATCCTTTGCCTTGCCGGACTGGCAGGCAACTGCCGCCTTGAAGCAGGAGCTGGTCAACATGCCCGGCATAGAGCAGCCGGTTGCGGTCATTAATCGCTCAGGGTTGAGTGTCGGGCAGGTAATCAAAGGGCCGGTATTAATTACCGAAACCAGTTCAACCACCTGGCTGGCACAAGGCTGGAATGCCGAAGTTGATGCTGTGGGTAATCTTAAACTGCTGAAAGCAGCACTGATTGCCGCTTAAGCCTTTGCTATTTGTTTGCTTTAAATCAATCAGTGGCGCAGGCTGTCAATTATTCCTGAGGTGGACTTGAGTGATGAAAACCGGCAATATTTTTGAAGCAATTGTGCAAAGTGCTGATGATGAGCTTGTTGATTTGCTGCTTCAACATGAGAAAATAACGATACAACGAATTGTATCCAGGGGTCATGTATCTCCGGCCACCGGCTGGTACGATCAGGATCATGACGAGTGGGTTCTGTTGTTGGCCGGTGCCGCTGTCATAATGTTTGACAGCGGTAAACAACGGCAACTTGAAAAAGGTGATTATATGAATATTCCAGCGCATACCAGGCACCGGGTTACATGGACCGACCCGGAAACAGAGACGATATGGCTGGCGATACATTACTGAGTTTTGAACAGGCGGGTGAAATTTATGGCTGAGGGCTTTGACAGGCGCATCATGGTGTCTTCTGATATTTATTGTAGTTATGTCTGTTTTGTATGAGCCGGCAACAAAGCAATAATCCGTTGCACGGTAAAACACTGGAATCTATCGTTAACTGCCTGGTCGAACAGTTTGGCTGGGAGCAGCTGGGTAAGCGTATCAATATCCGTTGTTTCACTAATGACCCCTCGGTAAAATCCAGCCTTAAATTTTTGCGGAAGACGCCATGGGCAAGAAAAATGGTTGAAGATCTGTATGTCAGCGAACAGAAAAGTGAGCGTTGATAAGTGCAGGCTGTGTGTATTCCTGTGTCGTCTATGTATAATGTGTTTTCAGCAATAACCGGGTACCGGTCGGGAATTTGAATGATCAGCATTGGCCAGACTTACGAACTGGAGGTAATTAAAGCGGTAGAGTTCGGTTTCTATCTGGAGGCGGAAAATCTGGGTGAAATTTTGTTACCGGTTAAATATGCATCGGCAGATCTGGTGGAGGGTGACACCATTGAGGTGTTTCTTTACCTCGATTCAGAAGACCGGCCGCTGGCAACCACGCAAAAACCTAAAGCCAGAGTAGGTGAGTTTGCCTATCTGAAAGTTGTCGATACAACCCGTGTCGGCGCATTTCTTGACTGGGGTCTGGATAAAGACATTCTGGTGCCTTTTGCGGAACAGCACCGGCCGATGGAAGTCGGGCATTGTTATCTGGTGTTTTTATATATCGGTGATATTGACGGGCGTATTACCGCATCATCTAAAATTGATAAATTTCTTGATGATGAACGGCCGCATAATTTTAAACCGAAGCAGGCTGTTGATCTGATTATTGCCAACACTACCGAGCTGGGTTACAAGGCAATCGTAAATCATAGTCACTGGGGCGTGCTGTATAAAAATGAGGTGTTTCAGCGTCTGAGTTTCGGTCAGTATAAAAAGGGTTATATTAAATATATTCGCCCCGATGGGAAAATTGATCTAACGCTTCAGGCCGGCCAGGAAACCCGTGATAAATACGCCAGAATCATTTTAATTTATCTGCAAAAGCAAAATGGTTTTGCGCCGGTGCATGACAAGTCCGATCCACAGTTGATTTCAGAGCTGTTTGGCATGAGTAAAGGTGCCTTTAAAAAAGCCATTGGCGGTTTGTATAAGCAAAGAATTATCAGTATAGAAAAAGACGGGATCCGGCTGCTTGAAGATTAAATACTGCCGGCTATCGTGTCACAGCAACAGATTGCCATTCATGTCCCGAATATCATGAATGGCGACTTGTCACCGGCGCAGTAACCGTGCCCACTTACCTCACGTAATGTTAGCGGGGCAGTAGTGATACTTTTCACCAGTTTGTTAAGTTTCTGTTTTTACTAAATGCTGCCCGGGTAAAAATGTTATATATCTGAAATTACGGTAAACAAAGCCGATAAACAGGCAATAATAATGTTTATCGGTAAAATCTGATTTTTGTAGCTAGAATCAACACAAACATGTGTATACTTTGTATTCGGTCATATTAACCGTGTTAAACAATAACTGATTATGATTTCCAGGTGTTATTAGAGTAATCGCAGGTAGTGGCTGTATTGTTTCGTATTAAACAAGTTATCCACTAATTAACTGTCTGTATCTGTATTTTGTTAGCTTAATCAGGGACTTCTTAAGTTATGTTTAAACCTGCCTTCATCATACTTTTTGTTTTGTTTTCATTAACGCCGGTATTTGCCGGTGAGATAAAAGATGTTCCTGGTCAGCTTATTCGTGTCGGTGTTTTTCCTAATCCACCGGTGGCGTTTAAGGATGACAATGGTGAGTGGCGGGGTATCTCGATTGATCTTCTGCAGGCCATTGCTGACCAGCAGGGCTGGAAGCTTGAATATGTCGAAGGTTCCTTCACTGATCATCTGAAGAATTTCGAGGCGCAAAAGATTGATATTATCTCAATGATGGCCTATTCAGAGAAGCGGGCCGAAATATATACTTTTTCTAAAAGTGCCTATATCAGTAACTGGGGACTGGTGTATTCGCGCATTGATTCAAATATCAGCTCCCTTTTTGGCCTGGAAGGCAAACGTGTGGGGGTGATGAATAACAATATACATGAACGTGCTTTTCGCACACTGGTTAAAAAATTCGATTTAAATCTGGAAATAGTTGAGCTGGCAAACTTCAGCGATGTGATGCAAAGCGTGAAAGATGGTGATACGGATGCGGGCGTGGCTAATCGTCTTTTCGGGGCGCTGAATGCCAATAAATATAATCTTGTTGAAACCGGTATTATCTTTAATCCTATCAATATTCATTATGCGGCACTGGATCCTGCTAATCGCGTTATTCTTGATGTCATCGACCAGCAGTTGCTTCGTTTCAAGGCCGATGAAGATTCAATTTATTTTTCCACTATTCGTCGCTGGCTGACCCAGCCTGCTCATGCTCAGTCGTATCGCTGGTTGATCTGGCTGGCAACGGGGCTGTTCAGTGTCATTATTCTCATGTTCGGGCTTACTTTTTTGTTACGCCGCCAGGTAGCGGTTCGTACTCATGAATTGCAGTCGGAGGTGGATGAAAGGCGTGAGGCAGAACGCAAGCTTGATGAACTGGCTTATTATGATTCGCTGACAAAGCTGCCCAACCGGGTTTCTTTACTGGAGCGTCTTAAATCTGTTATTGGTAGTGCCGGGCGCAGAAATACCAAAGTAGCCGTTTTATTTATTGATATAGACCGTTTCAAAACGGTTAATGACAGTCTTGGTCATGATGCGGGTGACCAGTTGATCGTACATGTCGCCGGCCGCCTGCAGAGCTGTTTGCGCGATGAAGATTCTATTCATCGTTTTGGTGGTGATGAGTTTGTTGCTGTATTACAGGACATTACGGAGCTGTCTTATATTAATCAGGTAACAGATCGTATGCTGAAATGCCTTAATGCGCCTGTCAGTATAGAGGGAACCGAGGTTTTTTCCTCGGTATGCATCGGTGTTGCCCTGTATCCGGATGATGATAACAACGGTAACAACCTGTTAAAGTATTCCGATGCTGCGATGTATCATGCCAAGGATCAGGGCGGTAATAATTACCAGTTTTATAATGAAAAATTAACGCAGCGTGTGCAACAGCGACTCAGCATGGAAACACGGTTACGCCATGCCCTTGAACGTGATGAATTTCGGCTTTATTACCAGCCGGTCTTTAATCTTGAAGATCAGCAACCCGTCGGGGTTGAGGCCCTGATTCGCTGGCAGGATCCGGACCGGGGTTTGATTATGCCGGATGAATTTATTCCGTTGGCGGAGGAGACCGGCCTGATTGTGCGCATTGGTGACTGGGTGCTGGAGCATGCCTGCAGGCAGGTATGTGAATGGCAGGCACAGGGCTTGGGGTCGCTTCTTCTCGCCGTTAATGTTTCATCCTTGCAGTTTGATCATGACCGGCTGTATTCGAGTGTGATGGCAACATTAAAAAGTACCGGTTTGTCGGCGCAGCAGTTAGAGCTGGAAATCACTGAAAGGATGTTTTTAAACATCACGGACAAAGTGAGAGCGGCTTTGGACAGGTTAACCGGTGAGGGCGTCAGGTTTTCTATTGATGATTTTGGAACGGGTTACTCCAGCCTCAGTTATCTCAAGCAATTGCCGATTGATACCCTGAAAATCGATCGTTCATTCATCATGGGTATTCCGGAAGATAAAGATGATATGCAAATTGCTGCAACCATTGTTAGTATGGCTCATGGGCTGTCCATGGATGTGGTGGCGGAAGGTATTGAGACGGAGCAACAACTTAACTATTTAAAAACACTGAACTGTGGTCGTGGTCAGGGGTATTACCTGTCAAAACCACTATCGGCTGAAGCAATAGCTGTCTGGTTAAATCGTCAGTCAATTGCCAGCTGATTTTTTATAAAACAATAATGATTAAAGCAAGTGATAAATTTTTTTTTCTAGTGGTAGCAACTTATCTGCCTTTTTCATTTTTTTTAATCTTCTGGCTGTATTCAGTCTCTATTATATTTTTGGCTGAATCATGGCAGTACCGGTTATTTTATGGTGCTGATGGACGTGTTGCTTTGCTGTGGCTGCTGGCAGTGTTGCTGCCGGCTTTTTTATTTCTTATTCTAAACGCGCGCAAGATGAAACTGATGGCCAGACTTACCGGCGCTATCGGTTTTTACTGTTTGCTCGGCAGCCTGATCAGTAGTTATCATGTTCTGGTAATGCCGGGTCTGGTTTTTATTGTTATCAGTGTGTCAATAAGCCGTTGGCTTAAAAGGTGAATGTTTTCTATTGATTTTTAAAAATGAGTCATCGTCGTCCCGTTAATGGTGAAAAGTATGAATTACGGGCGCTTGCTGCTCTCTTATTGCTTGCGGATGAGCATCTTTAAGGCATCTGCTCCTTTTATCCCGGACTTGCGGGCTTTACCAACGAGCATATCCAGCGGCGTTGGAAAAACTCCGGGGAATAATTTATTCCAGTTTTTTAATGCTTTTTCTGTATTACCATCCTGTTCAAAAATAATTGCTTCATTCGCCAGTAGATATGATTTTTTTAATAACTTCATGGCGGTGATTAAACTATCGATATCATTCAGGCCTTCTATCTTGAATTCGATGTTGGCCGGGTCGTGTTTTTGAAAAACAACTTCAGCCACCGCGGCCCTGAATATATAACATAAGGTTTCTGCATAGCTGCTAATGTCATAAGCGGTTAAAACTTCTGTGACCAGCAGTTCCAGATAGTAACCATTAAATAAATTACCTGATACTCTGTTCCAGGTTTTGATCAGGCGAATAATTTCTATCAAACTGCCTTTATGTCGAACATTTTCTTTAACAAAAATTTCATTGTATGAATTAATATCATATCGTACCCATTCATTATATTTTTCATCCGGCAGCATATACGTGTGTGTCGATACCGGGTAGGCAGGGCGGATTTTGTAGTGAAAGTTGTTTACTGGCAGCAGCAGAGTATTCTTCTCTTCTAGTGTATATGCATCGGGGTATTGTTCTATCAGAATATCACTTAAGGTGGTCAGTATGTGTGAGGGGTAGCTGTGTTTTATATCGGGGTCTCTGAACAGGATCAGCATGTCCACGATATTGCCGGGTAAGGGAGAGACAATGGTTTTTCGTGAAAAAGCGCCATAAAGCACGCTACTGAAGGTGTCGATATGTGGCATTAAATTATGCTCAATATCAGCCTGGCTCTGGGTTATAGTGGTGTATTCAGCCAGAGGTAATTCAGTGTTTTTTGCCAGTAGATCCAGGGCATCACTAATAATGGAACGGTCAGGGTTTGTCATTAACCTCTCGTGGTTTTATGTTCAGGTCTGTTATGCCACAATATCAATAAAAGGGGCCGGTGACAAACGCGGATTATTATTGAGAAAGGAAAGAAGATGCTGGAAACAAAGATTGAAGGTAGTTGTTTGTGTGGTGCGGTGAAATATCAGGTGACGGGAAAAACCAAACGGTTTTATCATTGTCACTGTCAGCGCTGTCGCAAGGCAACCGGTACTGGTCATGCCAGTAATTTATTGATAGAGCCAATGAGCAGTATTCAGTGGTTGCAGGGAGAGGCATTGCTGGCACGTTATAAGGTACCGCAGGCAGAACGGTTTTATAATTGTTTCTGCCAGCAATGTGGCGCTCCGATGCCAAGAGTGGTGCCGGAACTGGATGCGGTGCTGATTCCTGCAGGTTCACTGGATACACCACCACCGTTTCCTCCACAGGGGCGGATCTTCTGGGATTCACGTGCTGACTGGTCGTGTGAAGATGCATTACCGGTATATGCGGAATATCCGGCTGAGAAATAGAAAACACTGCCTGGTTGCGCTATGAAAATGTTTTTCGTAAGATTTTTGCTGTTTTGTTGGATGCTGCTATCAGCTGCATCAATGGTTTATGCGTCACGGTTGAGTAATGATCTTCCTGTATACAGCCAGGTTTATGATGCTAACAGGAATCCCTTTGCAGACGGGCGGGATGCTTTGCAGCGGGCAAAGCATACGCAGCGTAAGGTGCTGATTGAAGTTGGTGGTGACTGGTGCAGCTGGTGCCATGTACTGGATGCTTTTATCAAACAACATCCCGAGGTAGCAGCAGGACTGTATGAGACCTTTGTTGTGCTCAAGGTGAATATAAGTGAAAGTAACGATAATGCAGAGTTTATGCGTGCTTTTCCGCCGGCACAGGGTTATCCGCATATGTATATTACCGACAGCAGCGGTAATATTCTTCATTCGCAGGATACCGCAGAGTTTCGTGAGAACCGGCAATATTCCAAACGACGCTTTATGATCTTTCTTGAACGCTGGAAAAATAACAATGAATGATTCGCCAGGGCAAGATCAGGCTGCGCCGGAAAAAACAGATGTCAGTCGACGTGAGTTTCTTGGCGGGACAGGCTTGCTGGCTTCACTGCTTTTAACTTATCCTGCGGCAGCGCTTGCTGAACTTCGTCGGCAGAAGCGAAAGCCGCTTGCTGCGGACTGGCAGAAGATACCATTGTGGCAGACCCTCGCGCAGGTGCAGGAAGTTCTGTTGCCGGCCGCTAAGGATGCACCGGGTGCTGCTGATCTTGGCGCTACAAATTATCTGTACCTGGCGATTGAAAATACACAGGCCGATGCTGAAGACCGGGATTTTATTTTTCGTGGTGTCGGCTGGCTGGATGGTCTGACACAGGAGCGACATAAAAAAACTTTTTTGCAATTAACCGCAACACAGCAGCAACAAACGATAGCGGTGATTGTGAAAAGCCGGGCGGGGCGTAACTGGGTTTCGAAGCTGCTGAACTATACCCTTGAAGCCTTGCTGATGGATCCGGTTTATGGCGGTAACCGGAATGCCGCCGGCTGGAAATGGCTGCAACATCAGCCGGGATTTCCGGCACCACCGGCAGATAAAACCTGGCACCGGCTCTTGCAAAGACGTTATCAGGCATGAGTAAGCAGATGCTCAGGCAGCATTATGATGTCTGTATTATCGGTAGCGGTGCCGGTGGCGGACCGGTTGCACTGACACTGGCAAAAGCCGGGTATTCGGTGGTGGTTCTGGAAAAAGGCCCCTGGTTTACGGAAAATGATTTTTACAAAGATGAGCTTGCCTGTTGCCGGCGCAGTGTTTATACGCCAAAACTATCGGAAGAGCAGCATGTTATCGAAGACAGTGATGCTGACGGTAACTGGGTGGCAGAAGCAACTTCAGATTCCGGCTGGAATTTCTGGAACGGGAATTGTGTCGGCGGCTCGTCAAACTTTATGAGCGGCTTTTTCTACCGGCTGAAGCCCGAAGACTTTCGTTTGCGTTCAGAGTTTGGTGAAATAAAAGGTGCTAATGTTGCTGACTGGCCTATCAGTTATGATGAGCTGGAACCGTATTACACTCTGGTGGAGAAAGAAGTCGGTGTTTCCGGTCGCTTTACCGGTCATCCATTCGCTGAGCCACGCTCCACCCGTGATTTTCCCTATCCGCCAACCCGCGAGCACCCCATCTCCCGGCAGATTGATGAAGCCTGTCGCCGCATGGGGCTGCATTCATTGCCAACGCCGCGGGCGATACTGTCCGTTAACAAAGATAAGCGCAGAAGCTGTGAATACTCCGGCTTTTGCGGCAGTTATGGCTGTTCTTCTGCAGCCAAGGGCAGCTCAAGAGCAGCCCTGCTTAACCGTGCGGTGGCAACAGATAACTGTGAAATAAAACCTTTATGCAAGGTTTATAAGCTAAGCAGTGATGGCAAAGGCAATGTGGTTTCAGCGGACTATTATGATGTGAACGGTGACCGCCGGAGTATTAAAGCCGGTATTTTTGTGATTGCCTGTCAGGCTATCGAAACCTGTCGCCTGTTACTGGCTTCCAGCGGGGAAAAACATCCGCAGGGACTGGCCAATAACAGTGCTCAGGTGGGGAAGAATTTATTGTTTTCCGCAGGAGGCGCAGGCAGTGGTGATTTTGAATATGCGAGTATGGAGCCGCAGGCTGCTGCAGCCATGAAAACAAGAGGGCCGTTTGTTAATCGTGGTCTGCAGGACTGGTATTTTATCAATGATCAGAAAATGGGGGGGCGGCTAAAAGGCGGTACTGTGGATTTTTTATTACGCCACCCCAATACCATGAGTAGAGCCTTAAGCGCCAAATGGGATGGTGATGATCTGGTCTGGGGCAGAGCGTTACAGAAAAAACTGAAGTCTGCATTTACCGATAGTCAGACTCTGCGCTATGAGATTTTTTGTGACTGGCTGCCGACGGATAACTGTTTTGTCAGTCTGGATAATACGGTGAAAGATAAATGGGGTTCACCGGTGGCAAAGGTGCGTATTGGTTATCATCCGCATGACCTGAAAGTCGGTGCATATATCAATGAGCGTTGCAGCAAGGTTTTAAGCAAAATGGGGGCGGTCAATATGCGTTCAAATGTCAGCGGTTCGCCGCCGCAAAACCTGGTGGCTGGTGGTTGCCGTTTCGGTTTAAATCCGAAAACCTCAGTGCTCAATGCTGATTGCCGCGCCCATGAGGTTGAAAATCTCTATATAACCGACGGCAGTTTTATGCCAACGGGAGGCAGTGTGCCATATACCTGGACAATTTATGCCAATGCTTTTCGGGTTGCTGAACACATAAAGCAGATAATCGGTGTGAAAACACGCCGGTTTGACTAAAAATAATATAATATGCCGTAACCTTTAAAAAAGGCCGGATGATTTTTTCAGTATTAAAACAGTGGAGAGAGAAATTATGACAATAACAGGTTTAAAATTTGCTGCTGCGGTACTGCTGGCAGTGAGCACAGGTATCAGTTACGCAGGGGCTGGCCATCAGCATGCTGCTGAAACCGGTGTACATAATATGGCGGCAATGGATAGCAGTGGCGGTGGCCACATGGATCACATGAATGAAGTTTTACAATGGTTAAAACATGAGCTTGGTGCTAAGTATGAGCAGCCCGTGCCACCGGCGACTAAACAGCAGATGGTTTCAGGGCAAAAGATATTTACAAAATTCTGTGTTACCTGTCATGGTGCGAGTGGTAAAGGTGATGGTGTTGCTGCTGCCGGTTTTAAGCAAAAGCCGGCCGATTTTACAGATGCTGAACATTCAAAATTTTATTCTGACCAGGGAAGACTGTACCTTATTAAAAAAGGCAGTAAAGGTACGCCGATGCCGGCCTGGGAAGATATTCTTAAAGAAGATGAAATATTGTCAGTTCATGCTTTCATCCGTTCATTAAGAAGCCCGGTAAAAACAATAAATAAAGGCCATACCGGCCATACGCATTAAGCCGGGGAGTTGGAGTAATGCCTATTAGAGTTGCATGGCTGGTGATACCTGCTTTTCTGCTTATGGCCTGCAGCAATGAACAGGCTGGAAATGATGTTAATGCCCGGTGGTACACACAGTCACTGGCTGAGAACGGCAGGCTGGTTTTTGCACAGCATTGTTCAGAATGTCACGGAAAGAATGCCGAAGGTACCGCCGACTGGAAAAAGGCTCTGGCTGACGGTTCATATCCGCCACCGCCGTTAAACGGTACGGCTCATGCATGGCATCATCCGCTCAGAGCATTAATGAGAACGGTTAATGATGGCGGTATTCACCTGGGTGGAAAAATGCCGGGTTTTAAAGACAAATTGTCTGAAAGTGAAAAAGCAGAAGTTATTGCTTTTTTTCAAAGCCAGTGGAACGATCAGATTTACAGCGCCTGGCTGCAACGGGGCGGCCTTAAATAATGCGCTGGTAACCATTTTCAAGAGTGTTTTTCTGCTGCCAGACAATCGCTGGTGAACAGCGGGCGAATTTGCGGATGAGTCTGATAAAATCAAATAATAAGAAGTTAAAATAAAGTGCCAACGATTCCACAAGATGTAACAACAAAGCCCGCACCGGTGCCTTTCTGGGAGGCATTTATATACTGGCTCAAACTTGGTTTTATCAGCTTTGGCGGGCCTGCCGGACAGATAAGCATGATGCATCAGGAGCTGGTCGAAAAACGGCGCTGGATTTCCGAGCATCGTTTTTTACATGCGCTGAATTACACCATGGTGTTACCCGGTCCGGAGGCGCAGCAGCTGGCTACCTATATCGGCTGGTTGATGCACGGTGTCTGGGGTGGCATTACCGCTGGTGTACTGTTTGTTATTCCATCGCTGTTTATCCTTAGTGCGCTGACATGGATTTATCTGGCCTTTGGTGATGTGCCGGCCATCGAAGGTATTTTGTACGGCATAAAACCGGCAGTGACTGCCATCGTTGTTTTTGCCGCCTACCGGATTGGTTCGCGGGCACTGGCCAACAACGTACTTCGTGCCATGGCAGTGCTGGCATTTGTTGCCATTTTTGCTTTGGATATTGCCTTCCCCTATATCGTTCTTGGTGCCGGTATTATTGCTTTTATCGGTTCACGTTTTGCTCCGGAATATTTTCAGGCGGGTGCAGGGCACGGCGCATCCAAAGAGACATACGGGCCGGCACTCATTGATGATGACACTCCGGTGCCAGCGCATGCGCGATTTAAGTGGAGCCGCTTTGTGGTCTTTGCGCTTATCGGGATCACGATTGGTGCGGCAGTCATGGCTCTGTTGATCAGTCATTATGGCTGGCAGGGTACGCTTACACAAATGGCATGGTTTTTTACCAAAGCAGCACTGGTGACCTTTGGTGGTGCCTATGCGGTTCTGCCTTATGTCTATCAGGGCGGTGTTGAGCAGTACGCATGGTTAACCGGAACACAAATGATCGATGGTCTGGCGCTGGGTGAAACCACGCCGGGTCCACTGATTATGGTAGTGGCTTTTGTCGGTTTTGTTGGCGGCTGGAGTAAAGAAATTTTCGGGCCGGAAATGCTGCCACTGGCCGGTATTGCCGGTGCAAGCGTTGCTACTCTGTTTACTTTTTTACCCTCCTTTCTTTTTATTCTGCTTGGCGGCCCGGCGATTGAAGCGACCCGGCATGATGTAAAATTCACCGCGCCATTAACCGGCATCACCGCAGCGGTGGTAGGCGTCATTCTGAATCTGGCGGTGTTTTTTGCCTATCACGTATTGTGGCCTCAGGGGTTTGAGGCCACGTTTGAATGGTTTTCTGCTTTGATTGGTGTGGCGGCGTTTGTTGCGCTGTTCAGATATAAAATCGGCATTGTTCAGGTTATTGCGGCCTGTGCCGGCATCGGCCTGCTGTATTCACTTTTTCTGTAGTCCGCTGCCGGCACGGGTACGCTCTGGTTTCTGCCGTTTTATTTTTTTAACAGGCTGCACTTTATTTTTTTACTGTTGCTGAGTGTGATATGGCGAATTAAATCATTGATCTGCTCCCGAGTGTCAGCATTAATATTTAAAAACTTTACGCCTGTTTTAACGTGAGTTGACAGGGCTTTTTTGTCACTCCAGCGTGGTTGTGCAGAGACAACGGTGTGCAGTTCTTTATCGTTGTCAGGTGACATGATAAGCAGGTTAAACGTTTCTGCGGGCACGCTTTTATATTTGGGTACAAGGATAGAGCAGCCGCAGTGACTGATATCGTTTATTATGCAATTGGCATTGATGTTTCCAAATAGCCACGCTGAAAACAATTCAAAATTGCTTGAATTTAATACTGTGTTGTCGTTGTGGTCAATTAATTCATTTGCTGTTCCGGTCATAACGGTCACCCCTGGTTGATGAATAATGCAAGTATATAGTGGTACCGAGATGTTTAAGATTGATGACGTTCAGGTTAATTTTTTATGACAGGGAGTTGAATTTTGCTGCTCATTGGCTTTCCAGTCGCTGGCGTTAAAGTTATTGTTTCAGGCGATATCCGGTTTTGAACAACCACCACACGGTCAGCAGGCAAAGGCCGAGAAACACCATGATGATACTCAGGCTGATACCGACACTGACATCGGAAACCTCAAAAAAGCTCCAGCGAAAGCCGCTGATTAAATAAACCACAGGATTGAACAAAGTGACGGTTTGCCATACCGGTGGTAGCATGTTGATGGAATAAAAGCTACCACCAAGAAAAACCAGCGGGGTAATCACCAGCATGGGAATAAGTTGCAGCTTTTCGAAGTTATCCGCCCACAAACCGATAATGAAACCGAACAGGCTGAAAGTGATGCAGGTGAGTATTAAAAAAACCATCATCCAGACCGGATGGGCAATATCCAGCGGCACAAAAAGATTTGCTGTGGCAAGAATCAGCAGGCCGATAATGAAAGACTTGCTGGCTGCGGCACCAACATAACCGATAATAATTTCAATAAAGGAGATTGGTGCCGACATGACTTCGTAGACAGTGCCGGTAAATTTGGGGAAGAAAATACCAAAGGATGCATTGGCGATGCTTTGCGTCAGCAGTGCCAGCATTATCAGTCCGGGAACAATAAAGGTGCCGTAGGCTATGCCTTCAATTTCCTGTATGCGGGAGCCGATGGCAGAGCCGAACACTACAAAATAAAGAGCGGTTGAGATAATGGGCGAGACAAAACTTTGCAGCATGGTTTCCCAGGCGCGCAGCATTTCATACTGGTAAATAACTTTAATGGCATGAATGTTTATTCGTTGAACTTTCGGAGTATCGGATTTCATGATTGTTTATTGACCAGTTGTACAAAGATATCCTGTAGCGAGCTTTGTGATGTGCTGATATCGTTCAGCTTCAGCTGTGCATCGGTGATTGCTTTCAGTAAAGAATCAATGTTTGAAGGTGTCTGCTGCCGGTTCTGTTTATACGGGTCATAACTGTAAATCAGCTGTTGCTTATTAGCGGATAGTTCCAGCGACCAGTCGGCAAGGGATTGCGGAATAACGGACAGGGTTTGAGCCAGTTCAAATACCATCTGTTTTTTTCCCAGGGTATGCATGATGTTGTCTTTGTCATCAACCAGCAGTAGTTCACCATTATGGATAACTGCCACACGGTCAGCAACTTCTTCAGCCTCTTCTATATAATGGGTGGTGAGGATGATGGTGACACCGAGCTTTTGCAGTTTGCGTACCAGGATCCACATGTCTTTACGTAATTCTACGTCTACCCCGGCAGTCGGTTCATCAAGAAAAAGGATCACCGGTTCATGAGCCAGTGCCTTGCCGATAAGAACGCGCCTTTTCATGCCGCCGGACAGGGCAAGAATTTCACTGTGCCTTTTGTCCCATAAAGAAAGATCTTTGAGTATCTGATGCAGGTATTCATCATCCGGTTTTTTACCGAACAGGCCGCGACTGAAGCGTAGTGTATTGATGACTTTATCGAATGCGCCCAGTGAAAGTTCCTGCGGTACCAGGCCGATTTTGCTGCGGCTGATGCGAAAGTCGGTGACGTTGTCATAACCGTCAACCGTGACAGTACCACTGCTGGCATTCACCAGGCCACAGATAATAGAGATTAAGGTGGTTTTACCGGCACCGTTGGGGCCCAGCAGAGCTAGAATTTCACCGCGATGGATATCAAGACTGAGATCTTTAAGTGCCGACGCGCCGATTTTGTAGGATTTTGATAAGTGGCGAACAGAAATAATCGTTTCAGGCATGCGTGAATCGTAGCACAGTGTTTGTAGTTGAAGTATGGGGCAAGAAAATTTTTTATCGCTCCGGCGTTTCTCCTGACTCGTCTTTTGACAGGGGCTGATATAATGATGCTTTTTATTATTCCAGTACCCGGTTCTTTGACGACTTCTTTACGCAATAAGCAGTATTTTAACCAGCAGTTGAAACAATGCATGTTAAGTGATGTGTTTCGTTTTCGCCGTCGCTGGCAAAAAATAAAGGACGGAAAAAACAGGGTCAAAGACAGTGACAGTGACAGTAAGTTATTGCTGTTAGCGAAGGATATCGAGCAATCTATTTCCATGGTCGAATCCCGGCGTAAAAATTTGCCGCTCATTCGTTACCCTGAAAACCTGCCTATCTCACAAAAAAGTGAGTTGATTAAACAGACGATCATGGAGAATCAGGTCACCATATTATGCGGTGAGACCGGTTCGGGAAAAACCACGCAATTACCAAAAATATGTCTGCAGCTGGGCCTGGGAATAAAGGGACGGATAGGTCATACACAGCCAAGGCGGTTGGCGGCACGTGCGGTAAGTCAGCGCATAGCGGAGGAGCTGAATACTGTTGCCGGAAAGGAGGTGGCATATAAGGTTCGTTTTTCTGATCAGTCCAATGAGAAAAGTTATATTAAATTAATGACTGACGGTATTTTGCTGGCCGAGTGTAATCATGATCCGTTTTTGAATCAGTACGACACGATTATTATTGATGAGGCGCATGAGCGTAGTCTGAATATTGATTTTCTGCTGGGTTATCTGAAGCGCCTGATAAGCAGGCGCAAAGACCTGAAGATTATTATTACTTCTGCCACCATTGATCCCGACCGCTTCTCAAAACATTTTAATAATGCGCCGGTCATCAATGTTTCAGGAAGAACTTACCCTGTTGAGGTATATTATCGCCCTTTTAGCAGTACGGACAGTGACAATAAAAAAAGTTTACAGGATGGTATTGTCGATGCGGTCGCTGAGCTGACAGCCATCAGTCGTGGCGATATCCTGGTTTTTTTAAGTGGTGAACGAGATATACGTGAAACCGCTGATGCATTAAATAAAAACAGGGAGCGGCGGATGATGGCCAATACCGAAGTGCTGCCTCTGCTTGCCCGGCTGTCCAATACTGAGCAAAACCGGATTTTTCATCCCGGCAGTCAACGCCGCATTATTCTGGCCACAAATGTGGCAGAAACCTCATTAACGGTGCCGGGCATTAAATATGTGATTGATTCCGGGGTAGCAAGAATTTCACGTTACTCGTGGCGAAGTAAAATACAGCGTTTACCCATCGAAAAAATATCACAGGCATCAGCCAATCAGCGTAAGGGACGTTGTGGCCGGGTATCGGAAGGTATTTGTATTCGCCTGTACGATGAAGATGATTTCAATCTGCGTAATGAATATACCGAGCCGGAAATACAGCGTACCAATCTGGCCGCTGTTATTTTACAGATGGAAAATCTGCGGCTGGGGCATATTGATGATTTTCCTTTTGTGGAACCACCTGATGAGCGTCTGATTAATGATGGTTATAAACTACTGTTTGAACTGGGAGCGATCAAGGGAAGTAAATACAGTGCTTATGAAATTACCCGCACTGGCAGGCAGCTTGCCCGGTTACCAATTGACCCCAAACTGGCGCGGATTCTATTATATGCAGAGAAACATAATGCATTGACGGAAGTGTTGATTATTGTTTCGGCACTTGCGACTCAGGATCCGCGTGAGCGACCACTGGATAAACAACAGGCAGCGGATGAAAAACACCGTGTGTTTACAGACCGCCTGTCGGACTTTCTTTTTTACATCAATTTGTGGCAGGCCTATCATGATGAGAAAAAATTATTGTCAGGCAACCAGTTGCGTAAATGGTGCCGGCAGAATTTTATTTCATGGATGCGGATTCGTGAGTGGATAGACACACATAAGCAGATTAAAAACATGTTGAACGGGCTTGAACTAAGCTTTAATACCTGCGCGGCATCATATGAACAGATACATAAATCTTTATTAATCGGTTTTCTGGCGAATGTCGGTTATAAAAATGAAAACCGGGAGTTTACGGGCGCACGCAATAAAAAATTCAGGGTTTTTCCCGGATCAGGATTATTCAAGAAACCGCCGCAATGGATGCTGGCGGCTGAAATTGTTGAAACATCACAGGTTTATGCGCGGACAAATGCAAAGATTGATGTCGTTTGGGTGGAAGAAATCGCCGCTCACCTGCTGAAATATCATTACAGTAATCCACACTGGGAAAAGAAACGTTCACAGGTGGTTGCGCTTGAACAATCCACGTTGTACGGGTTGATTATCAATGCCGGTAAAAAAGTCAGTTATGGCCGGGTTAACCCGGTTGAAGCAAGAGAGATTTTTATTCGTTGCGCATTAATTGCCGGTGACTTTAACAGTAATGCGGCATTTTATAAGCATAATAAAAAGCTTTTTGATGAGATCGAAGCGCATGAGGCCAGGTCACGTCGGCGTGATATTCTGGTCGATGAAAATGTGTTATATGATTTTTATGACCGCCATATTTCTGATGATGTTTTCAGTGGTGCAAAACTGGACAAATGGTTGCAGCAGAACCCTGAAGCAGAAAAAAAACTGTTTTTAAATAAACAGGATTTAATGCGTGAAAAAGCAACACTGGTATCCGGCAATATGTTTCCGGATACCCTGGCAATGAACGGCTCCCTGTTTCCATTGGAGTATCATTTTGATCCGACTGACCATTGTGATGGTATCACTCTGGTTACCCCGGTAAGCGCTATTGACGCAGTAAATGCCCAGCGTTGTGAATGGCTGGTGCCCGGTATGCTGGCAGAAAAAATTATTGCACTGATTCGCTCGTTGCCAAAACAGTTAAGAAAAAACTTTGTGCCAGCGCCGAATTTTGCTGATGCCTGTTTTGAAGCGATGGAAGCGGATGACATATCATTGATTACAGCGCTAAGTCATCAGCTTAAAACAATGACCGGTGTGCTGGTGCCTTATGATGCGTGGAAAGTGCAGGACATCGCTCCTCATCTGTTGATGAACTTTCGGGTGCTGGATAATAAAGGTAGCGTTATTCAGCAGGGGCGAAACATACAGCGAATTAAAGATGAGTTGTCAGGTTATACGCAGCAGGGCACTGGCGAATCGATAGATAATAAATTTAATCGTGATGATGTCGGTCCTGAAATTATCGATGAACTGGCAGAATATACTGATGGTGTGAATATCAGGGTACAGGGTATTGCCATCAAGGTTTTTCCTGCACTGGTGATTGAGAAGAAAAAAGTAAATCTGCGCAGCCTTGATAATAAAAGCAAAGCAGATCTGGAAACACACAATGCATTACGACGATTTATTATTAATGCTCTGCCGGAACCGATAAGGCATGTAAAAAAATCCATAGTGGATACTAAAAACCTGTGTTTGCAATATTCAGATTTTGGCAGTTGTAACGAACTTGTGGAAAACATTGTTAATAATGTTATTGATGAACTGTTTCTTGACAAAAAAATTATAACGAGTGATGGTTTTTTTCTGTCATTACAGCAGGTAAGATCAGAATTATATGAAAACGCACAGGCCTGGGTGGCGTTCGTTGCCAGAATACTGAAATATTATCGTGAAGTTAAAAAACTACTGAAAAAATCATCACTTTCACAGCTTGATGTGGTAAGTGATATACAGGGGCAGTTACAGGCTTTGTTTCCGGAAAATTTTGTTTCAGCGGTTGACCGGCAATGGCTGCAGGAATATCCACGCTATTTATCCGCTATACAGAAACGTTTTGAAAAATCAAAAACCAGTGCCGTACGTGATCGCCAGTTAAGAATAGCATTTTCCGGATTATGGGATGAATATAGTAAACGCCGGCTTGTGCTGGAACAGCAGCATATGCAGTCCGCCGCACTGGACGAATATCGCTGGATGCTGGAGGAGTACCGGGTATCGCTGTTTGCCCAGGAATTAAAAACAAAATTTCCTGTGTCTGAAAAACGCCTGAAAAAAGCCTGGAACGAAATATCCGATAGCTGAATGACGATGATATAAGGTCAGAAACCGGCTGTGAAGAGAAGTTAAAAGTTTTAAGTTGTAAGTCAAAAGCTGGACAAGCTTCTTTTGGTTTATGTTTTTAAACTTACAAATTGACCACTGAACATTAAAACGTTTTTTTGCCGCGAAGGACGCAAATAGCGCGAAAAAAAAGCAAAAATCATATCAACTTATTTATTGTTTGTGCGCGTAACGCATAAACAGAAAGTTTTTTTTGCGTCTTTTGCGTTCTCGATAACTGCTCCTGCGTTATTCTACTTACGGGCGTCCTGTCCTAATTCGCGGACCATTTTTTAAGGTTTTTAAACGGATTGCTGATGGGGCCAGTGGCGGGAAAGCGATGTCGCTACCAGCGTTAAGTGGCATAAGTTTTTATCGGGTGAGTTACCAGGTGAGGTCATCCGGAATCTGATAGTCGGCATAAGGATCTTCTTTATCAGGGGTTTCAGTCCTGGCTTCAAATAAAATAATACGTTTTGCATTTCGTTGTTTTATTTTTTCAGCAACTGCCAGTGGTACCAGCTCATAACGCCCTTCAATGCGGGCAATACCCAGTTTGCCGTTGATGATCTGTTGTTTCATCTCAGCGTTGACATAAATACGGTTTATTTTTTTACGGTGTTCGAAGTTATAAACAATTTCGCAGTGTTCATCACGAGGCAGGCAGTTATTGCTGATGAGTTGATTGATTTCAATGGATATAGCTTTATTTTTTGCCTGTTGTTCTTTTTGCAGGTTCAGTTCACGATCGCGTCTGGCTTTTTCTTCGGCGCGTTGCTGTGCTTTTAGTTTGTCCTGATCAATAACCGCAGTTTTCTTGTGGCGTTGTTGTTTTCGCTGTTTTGATTTTTCCTGATTAACCTTGTTAACCTGCTGCTTGCTAACGATGCCGGCTTTGAGTAGCTGGTCCTGGAAGGGGTTGCCCATGTAACTTGTCTCTGCGTTGTTCAATGAATTATTAACCGCTATTATAATCTGATTGAAAGTGATTGCATACAGGAGTGGCTGTAACCGGCAGGGGCTGCCCGTGCTGCTGCCGATGGTTTTTTTTGATGAAGCGAGGCAGGATATGCTATGGTCTGTCGTAATATTTTTAACACCTGTCCAGTCTTGTTGATGGCGGGTATCGCGGTATTCACCTGAAGTGGCGGGTTTGTTATGAATGAACAAAAAATAGAAGTCTGTGTAACTGAAACCGGGATGAAGATGATGGTGACGGTGTTTAGTAAACGGATGGATAAAATTGAAGTGGTTCTGGGTGAAGGCGTTCATAGTGTGAAATGTGAATTACTGCCTAATGCCGGTGGTAATGCTTATGTCGGTTCAGCAATGGGACGTGAAATAGTTTATGAGCGCCGTTGTGATCAGGTTGAAGCGGACGTTGCACTGGAGAATCATGATTACCGTGATTCAAGAAGACGCTAGTTGAATCCACGCAGCGTTGCGGGCTGACAGTGTCAGCCCGCTTTTATGACTATAAAACAAGAGATAATAAAACAATGAATAAGCAGCCGCAGAAAGAAATAAGTCCGGATGAAAGTGCTGTCTGGAAAAATCACGTGACCGTGCCTGATACCCCTGAAGGATTTACCGTACGTAGCACATACCCGGAGAATGTTAACGGGGTTGAGGTAATGCTGGAGCAGTGGCAGGCGGGTAGTGCAGAGCCGCCACACTCGCATCCGGGGGATGATATGACCGTGGTTGTGGACGGTAAAATGGCGATACAGTTTTTTACCCGCGGTAACGATGGTTTGTTGGCCGACGGTGAACCGCTGGTTCTGAACAAGGGGGATACCGGTTATATTCGTGCGGGTCGTATTCATGATGCAAGATATATTGAAACCTGCAAGCTGGTTTATGTGCATGATAAAGCGTTCGGTTTTACCGCTGAATGAGAAATGAGACTGGCATAGTGCCGGTTTTTTTATTTAACATTAATCTGAGCTTCCCTGTACCAGGAAAAACCTATGAGTGAACTACCCCGTTGTCCGAAGTGTGATTCGGAATATACCTATGAAGATGGCGACATGCTTGTCTGCCCGGAATGTGCGCACGAATGGTCAAAACATGCCACAGATGAAAGCAGTGATGAGGTGGCGATTAAAGACAGTGTTGGTAATGTTTTACAGGATGGAGATACGGTTACGGTGATTAAAGACCTGAAAGTAAAAGGTTCGTCATCAGTGGTTAAAGTCGGTACCAAAGTAAAAAACATTCGTCTGGTTGAAGGCGATCATGACATTGATTGCAAGATTGATGGTATTGGTGCAATGAAGCTGAAGTCTGAATTTGTTAAAAAGGCCCAGTCGTAAGCTAACCGGTAAGTGGATAAAGGTGAAAACAGTTCAGCTTCTGCTGTTGAGCCTTAGCTGATCTTTAAAAACCTTAAAAACGTTTTGCCGCGAAGGACGCAAAGAGCGCGAAGAAAAGCTAAAACTAAATATTGTTTGTGCGCTACGCGCACAAACAAAAATGTTTTTCTTTGCGTCTTTTGCGGCAAAAAAAGCTTTTACACGAAATGTTGAGCTGGAAACAATCCGGCTGGACTTACAGGCGGTTTCAGGCATCAATTATTTTATAGTGTCCATTTTTAATGTTATCTATTGACCATTGTCCGATGCTGTAGCGTATTAAGCGCAATGTCGGGAAGCCGGTGGCGGCGGTCATGCGTCTTACCTGACGGTTTCTGCCTTCTGTAATAGCGAGCTGTAACCATGAAGTGGGAATGTTTTTGCGTTCACGTATGGGGGGCTCTCTTGGCCATAATGCTGCCGGCGGTGAAATTATTTGTGCTCTGGCCGGTTTACTCAAACCGTCTTTTAATATGATACCTTTTTTTAACTGCGAGATAGCGGCGTCGGTGATTTCACCTTCGACCTGTACCCAGTAGGTTTTTTCCATTTTATTTTTCGGGTCGGTGATTTTGTGTTGCAGTCTGCCATTATCGGTAAGCAGCAACAGGCCTTCACTGTCACGATCGAGTCTACCGGCAGCATAGACATTTTTCTGTTTGATGAAGTCAGCCAGGGTTTTGCGGCCCTGGTCATCAGTGAACTGACAGAGTACATCGAATGGCTTGTTGAATAATATGATCATAGTGTGTGATGTAATACCGCATGTCTGCTAATGAGCCAAAGGAGAAGTTGTAAGTTGTAAGTTTAAAAACGTAAATCAAAAGAAGCTTGTTAAACAGAAGGTTATTCAGCTTTTAACTTGCTACTTGTAACTTAAAACTTTTAACTTACAATATCTCTTTCTGGCCGTTCTCTGACCTTATGCAGGCTGAAGGTTGTACCAGCGTTGGCGCCGCCCTTTTGCGGCGTCAAGATGATTAAATATGTTAATCATGGCGTCTTCATTGATGCCAGTCCATCGGATGTCCTGTTTTGGTCCTTTGAATTCCGCATTGGTGACAATCGTTGTTAACTGTTTGGTCATCGGTAGAATGTGCTGGTGTTGCTCAACCAGCTGCTGTATCCGTTTTGAGCCACGGAATTTCATGTCGGAGATTTTTTCGATATTTTCCATGATGAGTTCAATGCCGGGATATTTTTTCAACAGGTTGGATGCCATTTTGTAACCAATACCCGGAATGCCGGGGATGTTATCAACTTTATCACCGGCCAGTGCCAGCAGGTCGGCTATCAGCTCCGGCTTGACGCCGAAGTTTTTTTCTACATCTTTATAATGCAGAATTTTGTTGCGTGCGTAGTCCCACCAGACATCGCCGGGTCTGAGTAGTTGTGCAAGATCTTTATCGGCGCTTAAGATGGTGATTTTAAAACCCTGTTCGCGCAATTGTGTTGCCAGTGTGCCGATAATGTCATCGCCTTCAAAACGGTTGCTGGAAAAGTCAGCAATACCGGCAGCGCGGCAAAAATTACGGCAGTGTTTAAACTGGTTTTTTAGTTCTATGGGTGCCGGTGGCCGGTTGGCCTTGTATTCAGGATAGATTTCGCGCCGATAGGAATGGGTCTGTTTGGCATCAAAGGCACAGGCAATATATTCAGGTTGTTCCAGTTCCAGTATTTCGCGTAGAAATTCAGTGAAGCCATAAATAGCATTGCAGGGGTTGCCATCACGGTCCACAATTTCATCAGAATACACATGCCAGCCACGAAAGATATAAATGCTGCTATCGATGAGATAGGCATGTTTTCTGCTCTGATATTGGTTTTGATGGCTGGTATTGTGCATTGAAAAGTATTTTACGCGAGTGCCGGATGATTTGTGAAATAATATTAACCGGGGTTATTTGTAATAATTTTGCGCAAGCAGTGGTCAGCAGGCAGGTTCTGGCGAGATGATTTGCCGCTTTCATCGATATAGTCGCCATCCAGAGAAATTACCCCTGTATATAATTGAACTATCGTTGTAAGATTTGTTCTTTAAGGTGAATTGAAAACGAAAAAAGTATCTATGTCAGGAATATCAAAAAAAGCGGTTATTGAGTTATCTAAAAAAGGCAGTCGCCTGTTTCGCAGTGGGCAGCTGGAAGAAGCTGAAAAAGTTTATTTAGAAGCGAAAGAAATCGATGAGGATAATCCGTATGTGCTGTCTGGTTTAGGTGATGTTTACCGTAAGTTAAATCGTTTTGCAGAGTCTGGTGCGCAATATGATGCGGTGCTGAAAAGTGATCCGAACAATATATTCGCATTACGTGGTGCGGGTGATGCGCGCCGGGGGATGAAGCAGCCTTTACAGGCTATTCCCTACTGGTTGCGATACCTGGAGATTAACGAGAAAGACAGTCATGTGATGGTGCGCATCGCTGATGCTTATCATAAGATGAATGATATCGATAATGCGATTGATTTTTATGAGCAGTCGCTGGATATAAAACCTTATGATCCGTTTGCTTTACTGGGTCTGGGGAATGTGTATTACGCCCAGCATGATGATCAAAAAGCGTTGGAGTGTTTTGAGCGCTTGTTATCTAAGAACTCGTCGCATAATGTGGTATTAATGACCATGATTGGTAATATCTATCGTCGCCGCAAAGAATTTGATCGTGCTGTGGATTACTACCAGAATGCGCTTGAATTAGATCCGTTGAATAATTTTGCCCTGTTTGGCATGGGCGATTGCTGTCGCGGTCAGTTGAATATGGAAAAGGCGGTTTTCTGGTGGGAAAAGATTCTTGATCAGGAGCCGGAGAATCAGTCATTATGGACCCGTGTGGGTGATGCACTGGTTTCACTGGAGCGTTTTGATGACGCGGTCAGGCATTATCATTCCAGTTTGAAGGTGGGGCATGATTTGTATGCTATTTTAGGTTTGGCAAAAGTGGCGAAAAAACAGGGTGATTTTGATAAAGCGTGTTACCACTGTGAGCAGGCGCTGGAAGTTGATATCGATAATATTCGTGCCCTGGAAGAACTTGCCCGTATTTGTGATGAAGCCGGATACACTGAAAAAGCAGAGCAGGCCAGAGACCGCATTTCGCGTTTGTAAAGCGCTTACTGAGGCCGCTCGGATCGCTGGTATTCCTTTGTTGTACAGCCCCTTATGTCGCAGTTAACCTTATTTAGCGCAGTTATTGCCATGATGGGGCTGGTGTTGACAGTGACCGGGGTAAGACGGTTGTTTCAGCGCCGTTTTCTGAAAGCTGCCGGTCTGGAACTTTCGGGTTTTTTCTTTTTATTGCTGGCATCTTCAGCATTTTTACTGGCATCCAATTTATATACTTATCAGCGCCTGACCTATGAGCGGGCGGTGGCTGAGATCAGCTTTCAGCAATTGTCAGGGCAGACATTTCGCGTAGAAATAAAGTCACTGGATTCGGGGTTGCAGAAAGTCGTGGAGTTACACGGTGATGAGTGGCAGCTGGATGCGCAGGTACTGACCTGGCAGGGTGTGGCTACTTTATTCGGGCTTGATGCCAATTACCGCCTGCACCGGATATCGGGACGATATATTGATATCACTGAAGAGCAGCAGCGTCGCCACAGTGCTTATTCGCTGGTAAAGAAAACAGCGCTTGGTGATAGCGAAAAACTTGATTTATGGCAGTTTGCGAACAAGCATCGGCAATGGCTGCACTGGGTTGATGCGGCTTACGGCAGCGCAGTGTATTTGCCGATGACCGATGGAGCTGAATACCGGGTCGCCATCAGCCGTACCGGTTTGATCGCACGACCGGCAAATGCTGCAGCACGTCAGGCGGTGAGTCAGTGGATTGGCTTATAAAAGCTGCTTTTCCGTTTTTTTTTCGTATAGCCCTTAATTAATACAGTTTATTTTCCAATAAACGCCTATAATGTGCGCCCATTTTTCCCTATTAGAGAAGCAGAACCATCGTGAGTATTAAAATCCGTACCATCGCTATCATTGCCCATGTCGACCACGGCAAGACTACACTGGTTGATAAACTGCTTGAACAATCCGGCACACTGGATGAGCGCAAAGCGCCCGGTGAGCGCATCATGGACTCTAATGACCAGGAAAAAGAACGCGGTATTACCATTACCTCAAAAAATACTGCGATTGAATGGAATGACTATCACATTAATATCGTTGATACACCGGGACACGCGGACTTCGGTGGTGAAGTGGAACGTGTGCTTTCCATGGTCGATTCAGTATTGTTACTGGTTGATGCCGTAGATGGCCCGATGCCGCAGACCCGTTTTGTGACCCAGAAAGCCTTTGCTATGGGGTTCAAGCCTATTGTGGTAATTAACAAGATTGACCGCGACGGTGCCAACCCGGATCGGGCACTGGATTTAACCTTTGATCTGTTTGATAAGTTAGGTGCTACCGATGAGCAGCTGGACTTCCCTGTGATCTATGCCTCGGCGATTAATGGTTATGCAGGGAATGATTCCGATATTACCGACGGCGATATGACGCCGTTATTTGAAGCGATTATCGAACATGTTCATGCCCCGGATGTCAATATCGATGGACCGTTCCAGTTACAGATTTCAACCCTTGATTACAACAGCTATGTCGGTATTATCGGTATCGGTCGTATCAGCCGTGGCAAAGTCAAAACCAATATGGCGGTAAAAATCATCGGTGATGATGGTACTGAACGCAATGGCCGTATCGGTCAGGTATTAGGTTTTCATGGACTGGAGCGCGTTGAGCAGGAAGAAGCACAGGCGGGTGATATTGTGGCTATTACCGGTATCGATCCTTTATCTATTTCTGATACCATCTGTGACCCGAATAATGTTGAAGCATTGCCGCCGATGACGGTTGATGAGCCGACCATCAGTATGACGTTCCAGGCAAATTCCTCACCGTTTTCCGGTCAGGAAGGCAAATATGTGACCAGTCGTAATATCTGGGATCGTCTGCAGCAGGAGCTGAAGCATAATGTTGCCTTGCGCGTTGAGCAGGTTGATGGTGATAAATATAAAGTATCCGGCCGGGGTGAGCTGCACCTTTCGGTATTGATTGAAACCATGCGCCGCGAAAACTTTGAGCTGGCCGTGGGGCGCCCGGAAGTGATTATTCACGAAGAAAACGGCATCAAGCTGGAGCCCTATGAAGAATTGACCGCTGATATCGAAGTAGAGCATCAGGGCGCCGTCATGGAAGCGTTAGGCATGCGTAAGGCAGAATTAAAAGACATGGTGCAGGACGGCAAAGGCCGGGTGCGGCTGGACTTTATTATTCCGGCACGTGGTTTGATCGGTTTCAGGACAGAATACCTGTCGATGACACGCGGTACCGGCTTGCTGTACAGTGTGTTTGACCATTATGGTCCGATTGTATCCGATGGTATCGGTCAGCGCGCTAACGGGGTGCTGATTTCCAATGCGCGCGGTAAAGCCGTGGCTTATTCGCTGTGTCCGTTGCAGGAGCGTGGTAAGTTGCTGGTGGGTAATAATGATGAAGTTTATGAAGGCCAGATTGTCGGTATTCATTCACGCGATAATGATCTGGTGGTTAACCCGATTAAACCGAAACCGCTGACGAATGTGCGTGCTTCCGGTACCGATGACGCATTGACGCTGTCGCCACACATTCAATACACACTGGAGCAGGCGCTGGAATTTATCGATGATGATGAGCTGGTTGAAGTGACACCGGAAAATATTCGTATCCGTAAAAAACTGTTGAAGGAAAATGAGCGCAAGAGTGCGGGTCGCGGTAAGTCAAAAAAGTAGGCTTGGCGTGTATTTGTTGAGATAGTCAAAAAAGCCGGTAATGCCGGCTTTTTTGATGTCTGAATGTTTTATAAGTGGGACCGGAAAAAATTAAAGGCCGCTGTGTCAGTCCGGTGGTTTAAAAGCTCATGCGTCCGTTCACCGACAGTGAATCTTTATGCCCTCCTGCAGCATACGCTATACCGAGGGAAAAGTGACCGTCTGTGTAGTAGCGCATTTCAAGGTTTAGCGTATTGTCAGGATAATTAAAGATATAAAAATGTGTGATACCTGTCTCCAGTTCAAGGGACTCGCTGATAAAATGGCGTAAACCGGCTTTTAGTTGATAACCAATGTCGTTGTCATTGCCGGAAGCAGTACCATTGTCAGAGGTAATTTCGGCCCTGAGTAGCGATATATTGCCAAATACTTCGCTGCGCTCAGCGATGGAAGTGTGTGCGGTCACGCCCAGGTCGGTAGTCTTAATGGTGTCAACCGGAATGTGTTGAAAATTGTTAAATGTCGTTGCCAGTACAGAGGCCGTGATGGCATAGCGGGGATGAAAGCTGAGTGATAAATTAAAACCGATACCATTGCCTTCGAGTTCTTTTGGTGAAGCTCTCAGGTTGATGGTGCTTGAGACAAAGTTACCTTCTGCATAATTAAAGCTGATATTCTTTGAACAGGCATCCGTGGCGGCGAGAAATAATAGTATGCATAAAAAATAGTGGAGAAAGCAATGGTTTAACATGGGGTCGCAGTCGTTGGCCGTGGTAATACTGTCTTAATAAATAACCGCACCTTCGGTACTGCCGTTGCCGGTTATACGGTCATAGTCATCATCAGCCTGTATGTATTTTTGTACAGTGCTGTTGCCAATACTGTCGATTATTGCTGCCAGCTTGCGACAGCTTTGCTGTGGCGGAATGGCATTAAAAGCCTTGTCCATTTCTCTGGCGGCAGTGAGTCCGTTGTTGCCATGATTTTTTTCATGCTGTGTCAGTGCGGCGCTGAATTTAGTAAAAACATCGATGGTTTGTTGATCGCTAACATGGTCACTGAGCGCTGGTAGAGTATGGATAACATGCACTTTGGTTTGTATACCGTGAACCTGACAGCCATAAGGGGTTTGTGACAGCTGGTAACGCCAGTCAATGAACCAGTCGGTATGTCCGTTAAAGGAGCCGCCGCCTGCGCGAATCGGTGAGCGATGCATAAGTTCCGGTTTTATTTCATATACTGAACGAGGTGAAATCTGGTAGTACTTGTATTCAATGCTTTCGCTGACCTGGGCATTCAGGCCGGTGCTGAGAAAGATTGAGTTGAAAAAAATGAATAGAAAAGCAGGGTTGTATTTCATGATGGCTGGTTTATGTGGCATGGTCATTAAAAAGTATACTTGAAAATACTTGTAGCGGGTTTTTCTACTTCATATTCATTCTGAAACAGGCTGTTGGAAACAGGGTTGCCTGAGCTGTCAGGGGTGTATTCCGGGAAAAGCTCAACTTTGATTCTTGGCTTGATTAACAGATCTTCTTCCATTTCGCGCCAGGGGTTTTTTTCACCGGGTTCAACGCGCCAGTCGTGATGTTCGTCGTAAACCATATCAGACAGGGGAGTGCGATAGGTTTCCGGTAAATGAGTGATGCCATTGTTAGCGGCAAGGGTGGCTGCGCTGAATAAAAACAACAGAAAAAAGCGGTTAATTCGCGCTGTTCCAGTAGCGGTCGAAAACAGATTTTTCTGTAAATATTCGGGCATTAGTGTACATCCGCAACCTGTCGTTGCCATTTCATACTGTTAAACCAGTATTCATGTGAGCTCTCTATCCAGTCGTGGGCATTGTGAGCAATGATCCATGAATTTAAAAAATTCAACATTTCCTGATTGCCTTTGCGAACAGCAAAAGCCTCTTTTGTTGTTAATAACGGATTTTTTAATGGCAGGTCGACTTCGCTTGAGTGTTTTAGCGAAATAAATTCCGGGATGGGAGAGGGAGCTATAAAGGCATGAACCACGCCATTGATAACGGCAGCGCTGGCCTCTTTTTCTGTTTTGCGTAAATCCAGCGTGGCTTTAGGAAAAATTTTAGCTGCAAGTGTTGCTGATACTGTGCCCTTTACCGCGGTGATATAAATCTTTTCATTGTTCAGGTCTTTGATGCTGTCAAAGTCTTTGGTCAGATTTAAATTGGTTACCAGTCGGTATCCCGAGCTTGAGTACGGATTGGAATAATTTATTGTCAGGGCGCGTTTCGGGGTAATTGAGAGTCCGGAGGCAATAATGTCTATGTCACCTTTCACCAGTGCGTTTATCAGCTGTTTCCATTGATATTGTTTAAATATTACTTTGACGCCGATATCTTTTGCCAGCTGTTTGGCAATATCAATTTCAAAACCGATTAATTCGCCTTTTTTATTTTCCATGACCCAGGGCGGCATGATGGAAACGCCTACTTTTATTTCTCCCGATTTTTGAATATTATTCAGAAGCTCGCCTGCCCCGGCTGGGGTAATGATAAAAGCGGACGATAGAGCAAGAAAAAACAGTGCTTTTAAAAACTTCATTGCTGGACCTTTCTGTAAAACCTTTGTTTATAGACTGTCTATCTTGCGTTATTTGTTTGCTGAGTGCAATTAGCAGTCAACTTTTGTGTCTTAAGCTGTGCAAAATTTAATGTCAGGATGATAATAAAATCAAGAGTTTATGAAAATCAGGTAAATTTGTGTTTTTGTCAACAATTATGACCCGCTTTGCTGTATAATTCGCCGGCTAAATTAATCCTGATTTTGTACTGTCGTAAAGCTGGTGGTTTTTCACCGGCTTTGTCGCTTGTAAGGGATTGACAATTTTTTATACAAACGTACATAAATACACGCAAGGTAGTAGAGCCATGGCAGACGTAGACTTAAGTAAATATAGAAATATCGGTATTTTCGCCCATGTGGACGCCGGTAAAACAACAACCACAGAACGTATTCTGAAATTGACCGGCAAGATCCATAAAACCGGTGAGGTGCATGACGGTGAAGCAACTACCGATTTCATGGAGCAGGAACAGGAGCGTGGTATTACTATCCAGTCTGCAGCCACCAGCTGTGAATGGAACGGTCATCGTTTGAATATTATCGACACACCGGGACACGTTGACTTCACTATCGAAGTGTATCGTTCATTAAAAGTTCTGGACGGAGGCATCGGCGTATTTTGTGGCTCTGGCGGTGTTGAGCCGCAATCAGAAACCAACTGGCGTTATGCAAATGAGTCAGAAGTTTCCCGTGTTATTTTTGTTAACAAGCTGGATCGCATCGGTGCAGATTTCTACCGCGTGGTGAAGCAGGTAGAAGATGTTCTGGGCGCTAATCCACTGGTCATGGTGCTGCCGATTGGCATTGAAGATGATTTTAAAGGCTGTGTCGACCTGTTGTCGCGCAAAGCATGGATCTGGGATAATGAACAGGATACCACGGCTTACCGTATCGAAGAGCCACCTGCCGAGATGGCTGATGAAATTGAAGAGTGGCGTGAAAAACTGATTGAAACTGCGGTAGAGCAGGATGATGATGTTATGGAGCGCTATCTCGAAGGTGAAGAGCCGACGAAGGAAGAAATTAAAAAATGTATCCGTAAGGGTACCTTAACCATGGACTTTTTCCCGACTTATTGCGGCTCTGCATTTAAAGATAAAGGTGTGCAACTGGTACTGGATGCGGCAGTTGATTATTTGCCCGATCCAACCGAAGTTAAACCGCAGCCGGAAGTTGATCTGGAAGGTAACGAAACCGGCGAATACGCCATTGTTGATCCTGGCAAACCATTGCGTGCGCTGGCATTTAAAATTATGGATGACCGCTTTGGTGCTTTGACCTTTATCCGTATCTATTCCGGTCGTCTGGAGAAAGGTATGACGGTATTAAATACTTTTACCGGTAAAACCGAGCGTATCGGCCGTATGGTTGAAATGCATGCTGATGAGCGTATTGAGCTGGATGGTGCACAGGCGGGGGACATTATTGCGGTTGTCGGCATGAAGAATGTACAGACCGGTCACACTTTATGTGATGAAAAACAGCCTGCAACACTGGAGCCAATGGTGTTCCCTGATCCGGTTATTTCAATTTCTATTTCACCCAATGATAAAGGTGCTTCTGAGAAGCTGGGTATTGCACTGGGTAAGATGATCAAAGAAGATCCATCGTTCCGTGTTGAAACAGATGAAGATTCCGGTGAAACCATCCTTAAAGGGATGGGTGAATTACACCTTGATATCAAGGTTGATATTCTTAAGCGTACCCACGGTATCGATGCAACAATCGGTAAACCGCAGGTGGCTTATCGTGAGACGATCACCCAGCGTGTAGAAGATTCCTATACACACAAGAAGCAGTCAGGTGGTTCAGGTCAGTTTGGTAAAATTGATTATGTTATCGAGCCGGGCGAGCCGGGCAGTGGTTATGAGTTTGAGTCAAAAGTAACCGGTGGTAATGTGCCACGTGAATTCTGGCCCGCGATTGAAAAAGGTTTTGAGAGAATGGCGGAACACGGTGTGCTTGCAGGTTTCCCCTGTCTGGACTTTAAAGTGACATTGATGGACGGTCAGTTCCATGCAGTGGATTCCTCTGCGGTAGCGTTCGAGCTGGCAGCAAAAGCCGCTTATCGTCAGACCATGCCTAAAGCCGGGCCTCAACTGATGGAGCCGATCATGAAGGTGGATGTGTTCACTCCGGAAGATCACGTTGGTGATGTAATCGGTGACCTGAACCGCCGTCGTGGCATGATCAAATCACAGGAAGCCGGTCCAACCGGTGTACGCATTAAAGCCGAATGTCCATTGAGTGAAATGTTTGGTTACATTGGTACACTGCGTACCATGACATCCGGACGTGGCCAGTTCTCCATGGAGTTCCTGCATTATGTGGCAGCACCTAAGAACGTATCGGAAGATGTGATTAAAGAAGTGAAGGAGCGCGAAGCAGCCAAATAAGCCTGTTTTGTGTTGTTCAAAAAAGCCGGCTATTATGTCGGCTTTTTTGTGCATGTGAATATATCGCCTGCCGCAGGTATTGACACCATTGTTCGCTGCGGTTTCATACAAAATGCTTTTTGCAGGTAGTGCTGGCGGTATGTTGAATAATGTTGTTCTGTAGTAGTGGCTCTGGCAAATTGAAGTTGGACGGTTAAATGACTATCGATACAAACTGGCTGATCGGACTGCATATTCCTGCGGCATTGATACCGCTACCGGTATTGTGGTTAGCCAATATTATATTTGCCGGTGTCTTGCTGCTGGTACTCAAAAATATTGAATTCAAAAAGCTGTTAGCTAACAAGCCCAGTCAGCACGTTTATTTTGGTGCCATGGTGACACTGTTGTTGCTGTGGGGGATAAAAGCCGGTATCTCGCCCGGCCTGGGTTTTCATCATCTGGGGGCGACCATCTTTACCCTGATGTTTGGCTGGCCGCTGGCGGTGTTCGGTTTAAGCATTATTCTGCTTGCTTCGGTGTTGCTGCAGCATAATGATATTCTGGCGCTGGGTATTAATGCTCTGTTAAGCATTGTCATCCCGGTGTTCAGTAGTTATGCCATCCTGAAATTGTCGCAAAAATATTTAACGGACAATTTTTTTATCTATATTTTTGTGGTTGCTTTTTTTGGTGCAGGTATCGCCGTTATGCTCAGCCGTTTTTCCGCAATCATTGTTTTAAGTCTGGTTAACGCTTATCCTGAGGCTACGTTATTTTCCGAGTCATTGGTATTTACACCCCTGTTTATGTTTCCGGAAATGTTTGTCACTGGTATGTTGATCAGTATTTTTGTGGTGTATAAACCTGACTGGGTGCTTACTTTTGATGATGAGCGATATATCATTGGCAAATGAGGATTATTATAAATCGTAGCCCAGGCCGATAAGGATCCTGAAATCATCTTTTTGTGGTGTGATTTGATCTTTGTCGGGTACCGGATTTCTAACCCTTTCCCAGACAACAGAGACATCAAAGTCAAACTTCTGGGTGAGTTCAGTTTCCAGCGTCAGGATAGAATGATGTGTATATCCTCCTGTCCTTTGATCACCAAAGGTTACGCTGTAAATACCTTCCAGATCTACTTTACTGTTCAGTTCAGTGTCAAATTTTGTGTTTAATATTAACGTGGACGTGGAATATTTTAATAGCTCCCCGGCAGACACGCTGACAAAATTTGTTTTCTGGTAGGCCGGGCCGCCTGACAGGTACCACTCGGATTTATTTGTATGGATAACGGTGTAACCAATTGCGACACCGATATTGGCTCGATGTTCTATATTTTGAAACGGGTCACGAAAAAATTCTGCCGTTATCGGGGTTAAAAACAGGTAACGGGTCATAAAAATGTCATAAGAGGCATTCAAGCGATGATTGTTTATGGTTTTGGTGCTTTCTACTTCGGTGAAGTTGCCCAGATAATCAAACAGTAGCCTGGAGTTGGTGGTGCGCCGCTTGGCGCTTATTTTAGAGTTGAAATCGGTTTGATTGGTATTTCCCCGGCGTATATTAAGTCCGATGGTTATTTTATTGACCCATTTGCTTATTTCCGTTTCATGGCCGGAAGCAATGCTTATGAGTTCGCTGCGGTTAAAGCTCTGATCATCATAGTCAGTGATAACGTGTACGGTATCCTGAGTGATCTCGATGGCGCCGATAGTATTTACACGATGGTCAAATCGCAGGCTGTAGGGCTCTGAACTTTTGATGTATTTAACATTTTTCCAGTTTATTTCCAGGTTATTGAGTTCATCGCTGCTAAATTCAAGAGTGTCATTCTGCATGACGATGATCCGGCCCCTTAACCATTCACCTGAACTCAGTTGTAACCAGTCTGCATTTACGCGCTGCGGGCGAATATCCAGCCAGTTTGTCTGTTTAGTGGACTCTTCAGTAAGCGGCGCTGTAATATCGTCTGATGCCTGATCGTGGCCTGTGGTTTTATGGGGTTTATCCGCCGCAGTTTTCTGCTCTGACTCCTGTTCGTTTACCTCCTCAGAGGTGCTGGGGCCATAGCTTGGTTCAACTCGTGGATCGATCTGTGGTGGCTGTGGTGTTCTGTCCGCTACCGGTTGCCTGCTGGTGTCAATATTGTCGTCTTCCGTGCTGTGATTGACGCCTGTGGTCTGTTCAAGTGGCGGCTCATAAGTTTTTTTTGCAGGTGGCGTAAGCAAGGGTGGCTGTGGTACCGGTGGTGAGCTGCCGGTGCTGCCAGCAGAGCCTGTTTCGGCGGTGTTTAGCGCTACTGGCTCAGCATCTGTTAACAAGGGTGGTGTTGCCGGAATGATGGCGTGTTCGTCTGCCAGTGTGTTTTCTTCTGCCTGAGCAGCAGTGAACAAGACGGTGCTTAAGCACAGCCAGATGATAACAATAGTTTTTACTGATGGAGCAGAAGGCACAGCCGGTTTAGTGAAAGTTTTGTTGCAGAATGCCGGCCATGTGTTTGATATTTTCACTGGCGAATAAACTGCTGATAACGGCGGCCATGTCTGCCCCCTGATGGATCACCTGTTGTATATTTTTGTCACTAATGCCGCCAATGGCGCATACCGGTATGGAAAGTTGTGCTTTGGCGCGGGCAATTAATTTTGTACCGGCATTTACTGCATCGGGTTTAGTGGGTGACGAAAAGATCGCTCCGAAGGCAACATAACTGGCATTATTATTTTCGGCGGTAAGCGCAATAGTCAGCTTGTTGTAACAGGATATTCCAATGATGCTGTTTGCACCAAGGATTTCCCTGGCCTGTGAGATCGAAACATCCTCTTTTCCTAAATGAACACCGTCAGCATTGACTGCTTTCGCCAGCGCGATGTCATCATTGATAATGCAGATTGCGTGGTATTGTTTGCACAGAGCTTGCAGGCATGTTGCCTGCTGAAATCTTTTGCTCTGATCAGCAGATTTGTCACGATATTGAATGATTCTGGCGCCGCCCTGTAAGGCCTGCTCAATACTGCGGGCGAAATTGTCTTCCGCTATCAGCTGTTCATCGGTTATTGCATAGAGTCCTTTAAGTTTGTCTTTATGCTCATTTGATGCTGGCGTCACTTTTCGTCCCAGAAAAATCGATTGGGGTGGTATTGCCCCATGCCAATCCGGTTAGCATTAAGCAGTGTTTTGTGGGTGTATTCCAGCCCTTTTCTTACCGCGCCAAGAACATTTTGCCCGAGTGCTATCTGCGCGGCAATACTGGACGCAAGGGTGCAGCCTGAGCCATGATATTTGTGCGGCAGGCGTTCATTATGAAATATTTCCAGTTCACGATTGTTGCTGAACAGGGTGTGAACTACATCCGGGGTTTTGCCATGCGTACCGGTCAATAATATGTATTCGACATCGGATTCGAGCAAACCCATTGCCGCAGCAGAAGGGGTATCGGAGCCGGGTGCCAGTGCGTGCACTTCATGAATGTTGGGTGTCAGAATTTTGGTAACCGGCAATAATAATGTGCGTACCGTATCAACAAGGTCTTCGGTACTCAGTGCACCATCGGTTTCGGTGCTGAATACTGGGTCGTAAATCACCGGAATATCGGGGTAATCGGTAATAATTGAGTGTATCGCCATGGCGATTTCAGCACTGCCGACAACTCCAATTTTTATCGCGGCAATCGGCATGTCTTCGAGTACTGCACGAGCCTGTTCGATAACCAGATCGGAAGGCATGGGGGCGAATGAAATAACATCAACCGTATCCTGTACCGTGGCCGCGGTAATAATCGAGGCCGCCATACAGCCATGGCTGCACAAGGTTTCAATATCGGCCTGAATGCCGGCACCGCCGGTAGGGTCAGCGCCGGAAAAACATAAAACAACAGGGGGATTTTTTCTGGTCATGAGATTATTTTTTCCGTGTTGAATCTTTTTGTGTTACTGGCAAGTCAGCCAGTTAATAGACTTGTTTATTGTGGACTATTCTAACGCAATAAAGTGCGTGTACAATAGCGTCATTATTCTTTTGGAGGTAAGTATGTCATATAAAATATTGAGCTGCATCGTCTGTGGTTATATCTATAACGAAGAATTAGGTGATGAAGAGCATGGGCTGGCGCCGGGTACGCGCTGGGAAGATGTTCCTGAGGACTGGGAATGCCCGGACTGCGGTGCAGGAAAGTCAGATTTTGAAATGGTAGAAGTGTAGTCGTGTGAGTGCTGATGTCACTGTTTTAACGGTGACTTTCAGCAATGTTGCTCTGCTAAATCCGGATCAGGCGGTTTGATTCTGAGCGTTACGTTTAAGATTACGGATTTTTAATTTGTCGGTCAGATTGCCTGAAATAATAAAATAAGGGTGGCTTCGGTCACCCTTTTTTATTATCACCGAATTATGCTATAAGTGAATAATATTATTGCGGAGTCGCTCAGTTGTCTATTGAAAAAGCTGTGTTTTTAGATCTGGCATCAATTCATCCACAGGATCTTGATCTCAGCCGTTTACGGTCAGCAGCGGATCACTGGCAGTGGCTGGAGACTGTTGCTGCAGAAGACATTGCTGACCTTATCGAAGATGCGCAAGTTGTTGTTAGCAATAAAGTGCTGCTGAATGCAGCGGTATTATCAAGATCACGACACTTAAAACTGATCTGCGTGGCAGCCACCGGGGTTAATAATGTTGATCTGCAGGCCGCGCAGCAGAAAAATATCACAGTATGTAATGTTCGTGCCTATGCTACCCCGTCGGTGGTACAGCATGTGTTTACACTTATGCTGTCACTGTTAACAGATATCGCTCGATACCGTGAAGATGCCGTTAATGGTCAGTGGGCAAACAGTAAAATTTTCTGTTTGCTGGATTATCCGATACGCGAATTACAGGGCATGACACTGGGTATTGTGGGTTTTGGTGAACTGGGGCATGCGGTGGCGAAAATAGCTCAGTATTTTGGCATGACAGTGCTGATAGCGAAACGCGATGCGCAGGATAAACGGGCGAATCGAGTTGCTTTATGCGAACTGCTGCCGCAGATTGATGTGCTGTCACTGCATTGTCCGTTAACTGAAGCGAATCATGGCATGATCGGTGTGCATGAACTGCGCTTGATGAAACACGATGCCATTTTAATCAACACTGCCCGTGGCGGTCTGGTCGATGAAAAAGCCTTGCTGAAAGCCCTGCAGAATAATGAAATCGCTGGCGCTGCACTTGACGTTCTGGAGCAGGAACCACCCGCTGCGGGCAACCTCTTGCTTGCCGGTCATCTGGAAAATCTGATTATCACTCCGCATATTGCCTGGGCCAGCCGACAGTCCAGACAGCGTTTAGTCGATGAGGTGGCAAAAAATATTCTGGCATATCAGCAGGGAAAACCACGTAATGTTGTGTAGCCGGGGAGGAAAATAACTATACAAATTTTTCGATTAGGTCAACGACTGCTTTTGCGCCTTAAGGGAAGTCGGCAGTCGGCAGTTAGCAGCAAAAACAAAACACGCGTTAATACCGTAGCAGCGCAGCCTTTTTTATCTTTTGCTTTTAACTGACGACTGCCAACTTCTCCAAATGGCCGGTTTGAGCCATTCTGAGTGGAACGCAATGTGGGTTTATTCGCCAACAATGGTAATGGTCAGTTTTCTTTCTTTTGGCTGTGTGGTTCTTTCCCACAGGTAAATGCCCTGCCAGATACCCAGTACGGGACGGGTGTTGTGTATTGGAAAAGAAACGGATGTTTGTGTAATGGCATCACGCATGGCTTCAGGGATGGCGTCCATGCTGTCGTCAATAACATTGGTTATGGCATCATCACTGGGTGCCAGTTGTGCCAGAAAATCAGCGGTCTGGCTTTTTGTGGCCTCATCGGCAGTATCATAGATCAATAAGCTGCTCAGACTGTTGTGTACAAATAACTGGCATATACCGGTAGCAATTTTTGAGTCTTTGATAATGCTGTTGATAAGTTCAGTAATGTCAGCCGCACCTTTTTCCTGTGGTGCTATTTTAATTGTGTTTTGAAAAACCATTGGTGCAACAGTTGTTTATTCACCCATGACCGTAACGGCAACATTTCTTTTATGTGCATTGGTCCGGTGTTCCCATAAAAAAATACCCTGCCAGATGCCGAGATCGCATTTGCCTTTCAGCACAGGAATAGACATCGAGCTTTGGGTAAGAACGGTGCGGATATGTGCCGGCATATCATCCGGCCCTTCGGCTTTATGTTTGTATATACTGGCGTCGTCTTTTACCAGTTTTGCCATGTAAGTATCCAGATCTTCACGTACGGTTTTATCAGCATTTTCACACAGGATTAAAGATGCACTGGTATGTTGAATGAAAATATGACAAATCCCCGATTTAATGCCTGACTTTTCAATAGTTTCGGTGATTTGACTGGTGATGTTGTAGGTGCCACGACCGGTGGTCGAAAACCGTAATTTTTGTTGGTGTAGCATGAAATAGCTCCTTGTATCCGGGGTTTTTCTGGCCTGATTTCCGGGCCGATAAATGATGTAGTATCATTTTAGTTCATATCCTTATAGATACCTTGAATTGCAGCAATTAATTATTATAGAAAAGTGTTTATGCCGGCATAAAAAGCAATGATAGTGCGGCTTAATCAGTAGTTGTGCTGTGGCTGCTGAGACACTGGTTAAAATTAACCGCTAGATGTTGCATTAATTCAAACCAGGCTTCTTTGTCATTTTTAAGCTGTAATCCCAGGGGGTCAAGAGCGATGGTATTGATTGATGTTTGTGCCTGTAAGGTGCCGACCAGTGCCGGTTGCGGTGGTTGATAGACCAGACATGGAATATGCTGGCGGGTTATTGCAGCCTTGATTTCACGGGCATGTTTCAAGCTGGTGCCGGCATTTTCATCATAACTTATCGCATCGATAAACCTGAGCCCCAGCTCTTTTTCCAGATATTGATAGGCATCGTGATAGGCAATAAACGGGCGCGGTTCTGCGCTGGAATGCTTTTGTAAAAACACAGCAGTGTGCTTGATTTTCTTGCTTAGCAGCCGCAGGTTTTTTTCGTAGTGTTCACGGTTTTCCGGGTCAAACTGAATTAATGAACGGGCCAGATACCGGCTGATCACCATCGCATTCTTTGTTGATAACCAGATATGCGGGTCGATATTGTGGCTTTTCTCTGTTACAGACCTTTCTTCATTAGCCGTATGATGTGAATGCGGGCGGCGCCTGGGTAGTCGTTGCAGCCTGTCCGCTGCCAGTACGGAGATGCTGCTTATACCGCTGGTATCTGCAGACTGCTGGATGATTTTAGTTAAATAAGATTCCATCTGTGGCCCCAGCCAGACAATCAGCTTTGCGTTTGCCAGCAGTTTTCGCTGGGAAGGGCGAAGGTTATAGTGGTGAGCAGAAGGTATTTGTTTTAACAGCAATACCGGTTCAGTAATGCCGTCGGTTAAATGAGCCAGTAGAGAATACAGGGGTTTAATGGTAACCACCAGGGCACCGGTTTTATCCAGTGAGCCGGCATAAGCGGATTGGTACAGTGTGAATCCGAGAAGAAATGCCATTAGTTTTACTGGCAAAAGAAAAGAATGTCTGGTGGTAGGAAACATAGTGAAGGCGAAACGGTGTGTAGGGTCTGTTTATGTGTGATATTACCATGTAACATTCGTTGCTCAGTGAAGTAACCGGTATTTTCCATCGCAATTATTCTATGTCAGGCAAAAATCAACAATCTGGGCAGCAAGCGGGCAGTTTTCTGCTAGTGGCTGAAAAAGTCACTCTGCAGAAATCAGGAAAAACGATTCTTACCGATGTCAGCCTGCAGTTGCAGGCTAAAGAAATTATTACCCTGATCGGCCCGAACGGTGCGGGTAAAACCAGTTTGATACGTATTCTGCTGGGTTTAATGAAGGCCAGCAGTGGTTCGGTGAGCAGAAAACCGGCACTGCGCATCGGTTATGTGCCGCAGCGTATAGTAGTGCCGGAGGTTATGCCGCTGCGGGTATGTGACTTTCTGAATGTGACCGGTTTATATAATGAAGCACAGTGTCGTTTGAAGCTGGAAGAAGTGGCCTGCGGTTATCTGCAGTATTCATCAATGCAAACTTTGTCCGGCGGTGAAATGCAGCGGGTATTGCTGGCTCGCGCTCTGTTAAAAGAGCCGCAGTTGCTGGTGCTGGATGAGCCTGCGTCCGGCATGGATATTATTGGTCAGCAGGCTCTGTATGAAACCATTGTTCAAATTCGGGATAAACATAATTGTGGTATTTTAATGGTATCGCATGATTTGCATCTGGTCATGGCAGCGACTGACCGCGTTATCTGTCTGAATACGCATATCTGCTGTACAGGTCACCCGGATGATGTCAGTGAGCACCCGGAATACATCAAATTATTTGGTGATGCTATTGACGGGCTGGCATTGTATTCTCATCATCATGACCATGAGCATGATATTCATGGCAATATCGTTGAATCTGACCATTGCCTCAACTGTGAACATCATCATGACAGGGATTAACGGTGGATAGCTTTATTCTTTATGCACTGGCTGCCGGGCTGGCTCTGGCGCTACTGGTGGGTCCGCTGGGCAGTATTGTAGTGTGGCGACGGATGGCCTATTTTGGTGATACGCTGGCACATGCTGCTTTACTGGGTGTGGCGCTGGCGGTTGCTGCCGAGCAGTTACCGATGGCCGGTGTTGGCTTGATGGGTGTGATGATTGCCAGTATTTTGTTCTGGCTGGAAAAGCAGCGTGACCTGTCAACGGATACTTTACTGGGCATACTTTCGCATAGTGCGCTGGCACTGGGATTGATTGTGCTTTCAGTCATACAGGCGCAGGGTTTTAATATTAACCTGATGTCTTATCTGTTCGGTGATTTGCTGGCCGTTAACCGGCTGGATCTGCTCATTATGTATGTCAGTGTGGTGCTTATCTTACTGGTGTTAAAGGCTATTTTACCGGCCCTGATTTCTATTTCAGTGAATGAAGAGCTGGCGCGAGTGGATGGCGTGGCGGTGGAGCGCGTTCGTTTTATCTTTATGATATTGCTGGCGCTGGTTATTGCCGTGGCATTAAAGGTGGTGGGTATTTTGCTGATTACGGCCTTGTTGATTATTCCTGCTGCTACCGCCCGTCTGTATTCCCGGTCACCTAAACAGATGATTGTTATTTCTGCACTGATGGCGATACTGGCGGTGGTGTCAGGTTTGCTGGCTTCATTGCACTGGGATTTTCCGACCGGGCCGGCTATTGTGGTTGCTGCATCACTTTTGTTTTTTGTTTCAAGATTGTTGAGCCGTCGTGGCTGACAGGCAAATAAATAGCACCTTCCGTATATGAATTTGACCGGTTTTTTATTCGTGTTTATTGGCGGATAAAGTGTTTTTTTGTGTTTTTATTTTCATTATTGCTGTCGTCACTTCTTCAAATGCATGTTGTGCAATTTCCTCCCGGGTTTTTCCAGCGCTGCTTATCGGTGCTAAAAAATGTACCTCAACATCGATGCGTGATGAGCGGATAATGAGGTCGGCGGATTCGCCAATGCTTCTGTTGCCGGTAAAAAGGACGCTCGGGTTTAGTTCGATGTTGCCGCTGTCCGTATTTTTCAGCGGATAAAAAATAGCTACCGGTTGTACCATGGCATGTGCGTCAATGGCACTTTGTATCATGCGGCCATGAAATTTTTTAATATTGCCATCGGTGGTGGTACCTTCGGCAAAAATAAGACTGTTATGGTTTTGTTTTAATGCGGCAGTAATTTCAGCACTGGCATCGGAGGCGGATTCTTTATTGCCACGATGAATGTACAGGGTGCCTGCCCGTGTTGCCAGCCAACCGAAAACAGGCATGTTTTTTACTTCATGTTTGGACAAAAAATGAATGGGCACGAGGTGGCCCAGTACCAGAATGTCCAGCCATGAAATATGGTTGGAGACAAACAGGGTCTGTTCTGCCAGCGCGTTGCCATAGGATTTAATTCGTACGCCAAAAACACGGGAAACAAGCCACAGCCAGGCTCTGACAACTTTGCTGCTGATGCCGCGTGTCGGCATAGTATTTCTTAAAAAAATAATGGTTAGCAGTATGCCAATAATAATAAGTAAAGCGAACAGCAGCCAGCGGATATATTTTCTGATCGTGCTCATGGTGTTAGTCAGGCTGAGAATTTGCGATTATTGTTATCATACGGTGAACAATTCTGTGTTACTGGTAAGAAGCAGTGGTGCTCGACTCGCGCAAAAAAGTTTGAGGCGGCAGGTGTTCCGTTTTTTGTGATCAGTCAAAACGCATGGACAGGTCTATGGCTTTAATATTTTTGGTCAGGTCGCCGCAGGAAATATAATCAACGCCGGTATTGGCAACATCAAGTATAGAATCCAGTGTTATATTGCCGGAAGCATCGGTAATCACATGGTTTTTGCATGCGGCGACGGCCTGTTTCAGGGTTTCGATATCAAAGTTATCAAGTAACACATGATCGGCCCCGGCAGCTATGGCCTGTTGCAGTTCATCCATGTTTTCAACCTCAACTTCAACTTTCAAATCAGGATTGCAAAAGCGTGCCTGTTTTACCGCATTATCGATGCCGTCACAGGCCATGATATGGTTTTCCTTGATTAAAAAAGCATCAAATAAACCCAGGCGATGGTTGACGCAATTACCGCAGGAGACCGCATATTTTTGAGCCAGTCGCAAACCGGGAATGGTTTTGCGTGTATCCAGCACTCGACTTTCAGTGGCGGCGATTTTTTCAGCGTATAAAGCGGACAGCGTGGCAGTGGCTGACAGGGTTTGTACAAAATTAAGCGCGGTGCGTTCACCACTGACAATGCTACGTGATGAGCCGCT
>JAJRUQ010000118.1 GCA_024277705.1 Gammaproteobacteria bacterium | reverse complement strand
GCCAAAGCTTTTGAAGAGCTGGTGCTCGGTGTTTTAACGGATGTCGCAAGCCATGGTATACCGCATGAAAAACTGGAAGCGGTGTTACATCAGCTGGAATTAAGTCAGCGTGAAGTCGGTGGTGACGGCTATCCTTTCGGTCTGCAGTTGATTCTTAATGGTTTAACCGCAGCCATTCATCGCAGTGATCCGGCATCACTGTTAAATCTTGATCCGGTAATTGATTCTTTAAGAGAAGATATCAAAGACCCTGAATTTATAAAAAATCTGGTACGTGAACTGTTGCTGGAAAACCAGCATCGTGTGCGTTTAACGCTACGCCCGGATGAAAACCTGAGTCAGCGAAAAGAACAGGCAGAAAAAGATCATCTGGCCGCAATGAAAGCAGAGATGAGTGAGCAGGATAAACAGCAGGTTATCGCCCGGGCGAAAGCACTGGCCGAGCGTCAGACGCAGGAAGACAACCCGGAGATGCTGCCTAAAGTCGGCCTTGAAGATGTTCCTGCAGAAGTGAAAATTCCGCCGGCGACAGCAACAACTATTGCCGGTACCGATTCTACTGTTTATAAACAGGGAACCAATGGCCTGGTGTACCACGAAATTATTTGCCAGTTGCCGGCATTAACGGATGATGATCTGGCGTTATTACCGTATTATGCATCATGTTTAACCGAGCCGGGTTGTGGTGATAACGATTATTTACAAATGCAGGAATGGCAGTCCAGTGTCAGTGGTGGCATCCATGCTTCACACAGTATTCGTGCTTATACCGATAACGAACAAAAGATTCGTGCCTATTATTTATTCAGCGGCAAGGCTTTAAACCGTAATAATAAAAAGCTGGCTGAACTGATGTGGCAGACTTTAAACGATGTACGCTTTGATGAAGAAGAACGCATTGTTGAACTGATTACCCAGATGCGCTCACGTCGTGAACGCAGTGTTACCGGCAGTGGTCATACACTGGCGATGACCGCGGCTGCCAGTGGTTTAAGCCCGACAGCTATGCTGCACCATCAGTATGGTGGTCTGGCAGGTATTCAATTTCTCAAAGCTCTGGATGATTCTAATAAAAAATCCGATGCTGCCGGTATCAAACAGACGATCGCATTGTTTTCTTCGATACACGAAAAAATCAAAGCGGCAGCAAAAAATTACATGATTACTGCAGAAGGCGACAAGATGGATGCAGTAATCAAAGAGTTTGAAACGGTGTGGACAAACATTGATGACGATAACAGCGAGCCATTAACGCTGCCGGAAATAAAGCAGCAGACAAAACAGATGTGGGTAGCCAATACCCAGGTTAATTTCTGTGCCAAAGCCTATGCTACGGTAACCATGGAACATAATGATGCTGCCGCATTATCGGTATTAGGTGGTTTTTTACGTAACGGTTATCTGCATACCGCGATACGTGAACAGGGTGGTGCTTATGGCGGTGGTGCTTCGCAGGATACAAATAATGCGGCGTTTAAATTCTATTCCTATCGTGATCCACGTTTGCTCGAAACCCTTGATGATTTCGATAAGGCGATTAACTGGATGTTAGATAATAAACATGATGAACGCCAGCTGGAAGAAGCCATCCTGGGCGTGGTTGGCAGTATGGACAAGCCGGGCTCACCTGCCGGTGAAGCCAGGGCAGCTTTCCATAATTCATTACATGGCCGCAGCCGGGATAAATTACAGAGCTTTCGTCAGCGTGTGTTGAAGGTCAGCATCGATGACCTGAAGCGTGTCACCGAAACCTATCTTAAAAATGGTGAAGCCAGTATTGCGGTTATTACCAGTGCTGCCACTTATGAAGAAGTCGGTGACCTGGGGCTGGAAGTCATTCATTTATAAACGATGACTGTAAACGGATGAGCGATGCCCGATGAATATTTTATATATCGGTTCTTCGGGCGTTTTATCCTTATTGCCGTTCAAAAAATTACTTGCTCTGGAAACTGCACATAGCCAATATACTATTGTGGCAGCCGGGGTATATCAGCCGGCGGTCTTGCAGCATAAAATAATTGTACTGCAAAATGAATCGCTGGCACTGGCTGCGCAAAAAGCAGGTATTCCTGTTATTGATTTATCTCGGTCTGACGATGAAATCATAAACCTCTGCAGTACACTGTCTGTCGACCTGATAATCATGTCGTGTTATAGCAAACGCTTACCTGAGGCAATTATTCATCTTGCCGGTAAAGGCTGTTATAACCTGCACCCGTCATTATTACCGGCATACCGGGGACCGGAACCGGTCTTCTGGCAAATGCAGCAGGCGGCCGAATTAGGCGTAAGCTGGCACCGGGTCATTCAGGCATTTGATGCCGGTGATATCGTGGCACAAAAAAAAGTGTTTGCTGAAGATGGCTTCACTTATCAACAGATCAGTTTTCTGCTGGCGCAGGCAGGTGCTGAACTTTTGCCTGAATTAGTCAATCGTCTTGTTGAGGATACGCTGCAGCCGGTCAGGCAGGATAATCATCTGGCCTCTTATTATTCCTTTCCACAACCATCTGATTTTTCTCTCAATACGGCTTATGATGCACGCCATAACTACAATTTTATGTGTGCCACCCGGGCTTTTTCTGTTCTTTATCCATACCATTATCGACAGCAGCATCGCGATGGTTTGCTGTATTTAATAAAAGCGCTGGATTACGATAATAATCAAACACTGGATTCGCCAGAGGTGCAAGCGAGCAGGATTTATATCCCTTGCAATGGTGGCGTGTTAATTGCCACATACACTGATAAAATAACAGCTTGAACACTATGGTAAAATTTATGTCAGAATCTGCTGCACAACAATATCGCCTGGTCGAAACCCGTCTTCAGGAAAAAATGGAAAATGGTACCACCCGCTGTAACCTGTGTTTGTGGCGTTGCAAAATAGGTCATGGCCAGCGCGGATTCTGTCAGGCACATGTCAACAGAAACGGTACCTTGTATAACCTTTCCTACGGTATCCTGTCGGCCATTGATATTGATCTTATAGAAGAAAAACCGGTAAAACATTATCGCCCTGGTAGCAAAGTGATGTCTGTCGGCAGTTATGGCTGCAGCTTCCGCTGTGGCGGTTGCCATAATCTGGAGATTTCATGGGGTGTTGAAGCACTCGATGATCTGGCAAAAGGCCAGTCGGCCGAAGCCTGGGTGCCACCACAAAAACTGGTTGCTGCGGCACTGAATGCAGGCGTACAGGGCATTGCCTTTACTTATTCAGAGCCTGCGGTCTGGCTGGAATATGTACTTGATGTCTGCCAGCTGGCTCATCAGGCAGGGCTGTATACTGTTTATGTGTCGAACAGTTTTGTTACTGATGAAGCACTGGAACTGATCGCCGGTAACATCGATGTACTGTGTTCCGATATTAAAAGCATGTCAGATGATTTTTATAAAGATATCTGCCGTGCTTCAACCGTCAAACAGGTGCTGTCATCCATTAAGAAAGCTCATGATCTGGGTATTCATGTGGAAACCCGCACCAATATTATTCCGGGTAAAAATGATGATGCAGAGGAACATTACAAGATTGCCTGCTGGATAAGGGATAATCTGGGGGCCGACAGTCCCTGGCATGTCACCCGTTTCTTCCCGGCCTATCAACTAAGTGATGTCCCGGCAACACCGGAACACATGTTGTTTACTGCGCAGGCACAGGCAAAACGTGCCGGATTACGTAATGTTTACGTGTATAATGACAAGGGCTGTGATTGCGCCACTGAAAATCAGCCGATTGAGGTTTATTTAAACAGTAGCGCAGAAGAATTACATCAGATTAAACAATGCGCTGCCAGTTGCTGTGGCGATGATGGCGTATTATTGAAAAAGTATGAAGAAAATATTTAGAGGTTAAAATGGCGAACAGAGTGCAGTGTGTAGTATTAAAAGTTGAAGCAGAAGGTATGGATGCGCCCCCGCATCCGGGTGAACTGGGTGTACGTATATTTGAAAATGTTTCCCAGGAAGGCTGGAAACAATGGCTTGAACGTTTAACAACCATTATCAATGAAAACGGATTGAATACCGCAGATCCAAAAAATCTTGAGTTGATAGAAAAACACATGCTGGGTTTTTTCTTTGGCGAAGGCGATCATGGTCAGGCACCTGCCGGTTTCCAGGCTGGCGGTGGTGGTGGCAAGAAGTAGTTTATCTTCCCGCAAAGATAAATTTTTGCCGCGAAACAGGGCAGGATGCCCGTAAGTAGAATAACGCAGAGCCGTTATCAAAATGCAGAAGGCGCGAAGAAAAACTTTTTTGTTTGCACACTACGCACGTAAAACACTGGATACATTGTCACTGTACGCTGGTTAAAACGACGTACTTTAGTGCCGGACGTTAGTGTCATTCCGACAGAATATTGCTGTGTTTTTACAGCAATATGACGAGGGATCTTAAGACTGTGGTTATCCGGACTTTCAAGATCTCTCCCGCTGGTCGAGATGACAGGCGAACACTTTTTTCAAGATCTCATTCTGCTGGTCGAGATGACAGGCGAATACTTTTTGCTGCGAATCAGGGCAGACTAATTAATTTTATAAAAGTTTTCAGAGCTCGATCAGGGTTTAATGCGGGCTGTTGAAGCCGTACGGTATCCTGTTTGTCTGATAAGACCTGAGGTACTGCTAATGTTCGCAAACCAGCGACCCTGCTATAAAATCCTGAATAGCGGTGCGGTGATAAACTCAAGGTGCGCATAAGCCGTGCGTAGTGCTTGTGTTACCTGCGTAGCGTTTTCTGCACTGGCAAAAATATAACCGAGGTATTGATTGCCTTCCGGCAGCGGGATGAGTTCATGCCCCTGGCGAATGATGATATCAATGTTATCAATATGCTCGACCTTGTTTGCCTGCAGTAATCCCTCAACGCGTTTTAACAGACCTTTTTCTAATATCGGAATCATCATCACTCCACGGGCTGACGGTAGCATTTCGGTCTTCAGCGGTGACCCGGTGGTCAGTGAAATAGCCAGCTCCTCGATGGTGAAGTTTTCGCTATCGAGCATTCTTGCGCAGTCACCACCGATGGTGCGTGAGGCAATTTCCAGAATCCAGACTTTGTCATTGTTATCGATGCGACATTCGGCATGAATAATACCGGTACTCAAACCATAAGCTTTGCAGGCCTGTTGAATAAGGTGTTTGATTTCATCTTGCATATGCGCAGATAAACCGCTGGGTGTGACATAAATGGTTTCCGCAAAATAGGGGCCGACTAAAGGATCGGGTTTGTCGAACAGGGTGATGGTGCTGAGTTTGCCATTGTGCAAATAAGCTTCATAAGCAATCTCAATGCCGTCAATGTACTCCTCGATTAACAGATGGTGCTGTTCAAATTCACCCTGTGCGCTAGCAACTATCGGGCGTAAGCGCTCGCAGGCGGCGATAAACTCATTTTCGTTGTTAACCCGGATAACCCCACGGCTGGCAGACATGTTCAGCGGTTTTAACACGCAGGGCCAGGGCAGACCCGCCATTTGTTTTGTTAGCGGTAAATTCAAATCAAGCAAACAGTGCAGCGGAACCGGGCTGCCATTCAGTGACAGTTGCGCGCGTGCCAGATCCTTGCGTTGGGTGCATAAGGCTGCCTGTGGCGGGTTATGCGGTAAATTGAGGGTTTTAGCTACTTGTGCAGCCAGTTCCACGGTCTGGTCATCACTGCCAAGAATGCCGGCAAAAGGATTTTCAGCATGAGCCTGCAGAATGGTTTGTCGTGCCGTGGCAGTGTCATTAAAGTTGATATGCAAACCATTGGCAACTTCTGAAACCAGTGAATGTTTGCCTTCAGAGGCAATGCTTACCTGCAGACCGAGATTGTGTGCCGCTTTAATATAAGGGGCAATGCGATAGCTGTTATGATTTGAAATAAGTAACAGGTGTTTGCGGGCTTGTTCAGACATATTGTAATGATATTCTGTTGCTAATCAGTGCTGGTAATTGCCGGCCGGTTAAAGTCTTCAGGCAATAAAAAAGGTGAGTCATTTTAGATGACTCACCTTTTGCTGGCGATGTAATCGCTTATTTAATCATTGTTGCTAGCCGCAACCGCCACCACTGGCGCCACCGCATCCGCCGCATGAACCGCCGCTGGTGGAATTAGCAAATACATTTTTAAACACAAAGCTGGCATTGGCACCTTCTGTTTGATAATCGATTTCAACACCTTCGAGAAAACCCAGTGCTACCGCATCGACGTGTACTTTAAGGCCTTCTTTTTCCAGGGTTGCATCAAACGGGGTGGGCTGGTCGACAAAAGTCATGCCATACGACATGCCGCCGCAGCCGCCGCCGGAAACAAAAATGCGTACACCGTTGACTCCGTCTTCACTTTCAGTCAGTGCCAGTAGCTGTTTTACGGCTTCATCAGAGACTTTTATCTGGTCGGTAATTTGTGAGTTAAATTGAACTTGTGACATCGATGTTCTCCTGTTTATAACGCGATGAAATATCATACGATGAGCGTTATATTAGCATGAATTAAAATTAATGTCCTTTTGAATATTTCCTTTGTTATCAGTGGCCTGGCTATAAACTTACTGATTATAAGCTTGAATGAGAGAGCCTGGCAAGGCTCGGATCAGTTCTGCCTGACAAGCTGTTCAGGCAAGTTTGTCATCCGCTACGTGGTACACAGGATCTTCCGTCCGATTGACTTCAACCAGATTGCCGGCCTTGTCGAGCAGTTGTCTGCACTCCTCGGTAAGGTGGCGAAGATGCAGTTTTTTACCGGCTTTGATGTATTGTTCCGCCAGTGAATCAATGGCTTCAATAGCAGAGTGGTCGGTGACCCGGGAATTCTGGAATTCAATGATGACATCGTCCGGATCGTTCTCCGGGGTAAACAGATCACGGAAGTTTTTCACCGAGCCAAAAAATAACGGGCCATTCAGCTCGTAAATTTTTGAACCGTTGTCGTCGATGTAGCTGTTCACATTAATATGCTTGGCGTGCTCCCAGGCAAACACCAGTGCCGAGACAATAACGCCGACCACGACAGCAATCGCTAAATCCGATGCTACGGTTACCGCAGAAACCAGCACCAGAACAAAGGCGTCATGGCGTGGAATTTTATTGAAAATACGAATGCTAGACCATTCGAAGGTGCCGATTACCACAATAAACATGACGCCAACCAGAACCGCCATTGGAATGCGCTCAATCAGGTCGGAAGCAAACAGGATAAAGGCCAGCAGAAACAGAGCGGCAGCGATGCCGGAAAGGCGTTTGTGGCCACCGGAATTGACGTTGATAATACTCTGGCCGATCATGGCACAACCGCCCATGCCACCAAACAAACCGGTGGTAGTGTTGGCAATGCCCTGACCGATACATTCACGGTTACCCCGGCCGCGGGTGTTGGTTATTTCATCGATCAGCGTCAGCGTTAACAGAGATTCAATTAAACCAACCGCCGCCAGGATGATGGAATAAGGCAGAATGATTTTCAGTGTTTCCAGATTAAACGCCACCTCGGGTAGATGAAACTGCGGCAGGCCGCCTTCGATGGATGCCAGATCACCTACAGTTTTGGTATCAATGTTTAACGCAATGACCAGCACCGACAACAGGACTATTGCAACCAGTGAGGAGGGGATGGCGGTGGTAAATTTAGGCAGATAATGAATGATCGCCATGGTCAGAATGATCAGGCCGGCAAAGATCAGCAGTGGCTCACCACTCATCCACTGGCTGACGCCATCAACATCAACCTGAAAGTGCTGCAGTTGCGCAAGGAAGATAACGATGGCCAGACCATTAACAAAACCCAGCATCACCGGGTGCGGTACGATACGGATAAACTTGCCCAGCTTTAAAATGCCGGCCATAATCTGGATCAGACCGGTCAGCACTACCGCAGCAAACAGATATTCAACACCGTGGTCAGCAACCAGTGAGACCATCACCACCGCCATAGCACCGGTGGCACCGGAAATCATGCCGGGACGGCCACCGAAGATAGAAGCCAGCAGGCCCACCATAAAAGCCGCATATAATCCGACCAGCGGGTCAACGCCGGCAACAAAGGCAAAAGCCACCGCTTCCGGTACCAGTGCCAGGGCAACGGTTAAACCGGATAAAACTTCATTTTGTACACAGATACGATTTTCACAGCCGAGGCGAAACATAAAGAGATCTCAGGGTATTCAGTAAACGGGCGCGAATTATAACAGAGCAGCATCAGCGGGCGATATACTCAGTAATGTAGGGGGCTGCTGTGAACGTCTGCTTATTATCAGCTCGGTTGCCATTATCCCGGTTCTTCAGAATACGCAGTAAATACTACCCTGTAGCCCGGCACCCGTATTCCGGCGGCTGACGATACTGAATAACGGGGATGCATCGTATATGTCAGGGTAGTCTGTTGTTATGATTTTTTTACGGTTTTACCGGTTTATAACCATAGCCGATACGATAATAATATTCCCGGATAGGTGTGCCGGGCAAACCGAAATCACTCCTGTAAATCGGGAACGGTTCAATTGTCGGTGCCAGGTGATCAAAATAAGGTTTCAGCCGGTAATCACTGACATCATCAACGGAGCGGCCCAGCATGATCAGGGTCGCATTTTTATAGTCTTCAACCGGGTTCCAGAAAGCAAACATCAGACTGTCATCATTAAGCAGGTGAAGTCCGGTAACATCAAGTGAATGGTTTTTACCAAGAAAAGCCGGGGTGCCGTGATAGGCCAGTTTGCTGGTAATAAAATATTTATCAAGGCCGACAATCACTACTCGTTGATTATCAGCAGGCAGTTGTTGCTGGATGGTATACAGATTTTTTGTGACCTCTGACCAGCCAAGCAAACGTGCGCTGCCGCCGGGAAATTTGAGGCCGGGCAGACCGATACTTAAAAACTGTAGAAAAACAGAGAAAATACAGATTAAAAAAATCAGGAAGGGCACGGTGATTTTTTTAAAAATAACACGGAGGTATTTCCAGCGTAGCTGTGATGCATGAACGATCAACCATGCCAGCATGGGCAATAGTGTTATCCAGAGTGGGCCGGTCCAGTTGTATCGAGGTTCATTTTTTAAAGCATTCCAGGCAAAAACGGCCAGTGGCAGCAATAAAAAGCTGAAGATAAACAGGCGCACACGAAAATTAAAAGGGGAGTTCAGAGTGGAAGATTGGCTGGTCATTTTGCTGACAAATAAATAGGGCAATGCCAGTAAAGGTAACGGGGTAACGATGGCCATGATATTGGTCAGCATCATGCCAATAAAATTTTCCGGCTCGGCATCGAAGCGTTCACCGCCCTGAAAAGCAAACGATGCCCAGTCATTAATGGCATTCCAGTAAATCACCGGTGAAAAAACCAGCAGGGCTATGATGACGGCAAGGTAGGGCTCTTTACGCATTAACGTTTTGCGTGCCTGTGCATCAACCATAATAAACATGAAAGCGGCCGGCGCCAGCAGCACAATGGTGTATTTTGAAAGCATGCCGATACCCATGGCAAGGCCTACGCCATACCATGACGGATAGTGGTTGTTAACCAGTGCGCGGTAGAAAAAATATAAAGCCATGACCCAGGCTACGGTGAGAGACGCATCCGGGGTTGCTAAAAAACCGGTGCCGAGAAAAAAGTATGGCAGCAATACTGCCAGCAGACAGGCAAAGACGGCGGTATTTTTATCAACCTGCAGTCGCGCATAGCGATAGAAAATCAGCAGAAATAAAATGCCGTAAATAAACGGGCCAATGCGGGTGCCAAAGTAGCTATGACCAAACAGCCATTCCCCGCTCCAGATGGTGGCCGCGATCAGTGGTGGATGGTCAAGATAGCCGGGGGATAAATGCCGGGCATAATTCCAGTAATAGGCTTCCTGCGGGATAACTTCCATGGCACCGAGAAAAACCAGCCTTAGCGTCAAAACGCAGACCGTCAGGATCAGACCGAGTGTCAGCCAGTTAGAGGATAATGTATTACGTGTCAATAACAGGGCGCTGCTGTAACTGCCGATGACTGTTGCCAGTAGAATGCCGGCGCCTGGTGCCAGTGTTTCAGGAAAAGAAAAATGTACCAGGCTGGCGATACAGCCTGCGCGAATGGCACTCTGCACCAGAAAATAGCTGATAACCGAAAATGTTTTTGATGACGGGCTGTTGCCGGCAATATCGGGGCCTGAAGCATCAAACTTTGCCAGCCGCAGCAGTACTAAAAAACAGCCGGCAGCAAGAAAGCCTGCATTGTGAGCATAGCTGACAGAAAAATCTGAAAGTAAAAGACTGTAGCTGATCAGCAGGTCGATAAAAACGCTAAACACCGCTATGGTGGTGCTGCTGGTGCCCGGCTGTAATGCCGGAAGTCGAAGATTAAAATATTGCTGTATCAGTGGTTGTGACATTTAAAAACGATATTATTAATGAGGTATGTGTAACGGTTGGTGTTTAGTGGCTGCCTTCAGTGACAGCCATCACTGGCAGTCATTTGTTCATGCGGCTTTAGGTTTGTTCCAGGTGTAAACCGAGGTGACCGCATAGTTCCACACCGCGCCGACGATAATGCCGGACAGTGAGGCCAGTACCCAGGTGGTATCCTGGGCAAAAATATAGGCCGCGATACCAATATTGCCCAGTGCGCCAACGCTACAGGCCAGGGTAAATGACAGCCAGCCTTTAAACCATCGCCAGCCGGTCAGTCGCATATCACGATAGGTCAGAACATTATTCATCGCATAGTTGCTGGTCATCGCCACCAGTGTCGCGGTGGCTTGCGCAACGGTAAAATCCATTTCCATTCTGTTTAACATCATCCAGACAATCAGCATGTGGACGATGACCCCGAAACCGCCAACCAGGGTAAAGGTGACAAAACGCACCGGTACAATATGGCCAATCAGTTTATCCAGCAATAACATGAAATATTCCCATGCTGCCTGACTGTCGAGTTTGCTTTCCCCGGCCTGGCGGGTACGGAATTTATAGGGTAGTTCACGGTAACGCAAGGGTTCTTTGGCAGAAGCAAAGATATCCAGTAATATTTTAAAACCGATACCGGACAGGTTACGCATGCGCTTTTCAAAGGTACTGCGGCGTATCATAAAAAAGCCGCTCATCGGGTCGGTCAGGTCGGCATGCAGGACGGTACGGCTCAGTTTGGTTGCCAGTCGGCTGATCGTGGCGCGTGACTGATCCCAGTTGCCGAGACTGCCGCCTTCAACATAGCGGCTGCCGGAAACAATATCGAGATTTTCGCTTTTGATGGTTTCCAGCATTTCTGCCAGCAATTTTTCATCGTGCTGTAAATCTCCGTCCATGACTGCACAAAAAGGCGCTGAACTTGCCAGTATGCCTTCGATGGCAGCCGATGACAGGCCGCGCCGGCCAATACGGTGTATGCACCGCACCCGGGAATCACGTTTGGCAAATTCCCGGATTTCAGTGGCTGTGCCGTCAGGGGAGTCGTCATCGACAAAAATAACTTCCCATTTATGGTCACCTAATGCTGCCTCCAGGCTTTCTATCATGGGGACCACATTGGGGTGCTCATTGAAAGTGGGCACGATGACCGATAGTTCGATGATATGATCAGAATCAGAAGATGGCATAAATTCGGGTTTTGGTTAAAGCCGGGTTTGTCGATGTTGGCAGGATTTAATTCATATATTACAGTACATGCTGATGGCTGTGAAGCAATCTACGGACCGGATTTGTGTTGTTTGCGTGAATATTATGAATTTTACCGGTATAACGGTAAGTGATTGATATACAGTGATGCCCTGAGTTTGTTAAGATTGCGCCAATTTTTACTGATAAATATCGATAAACCAACTGGTCAGCAAATCAGCTGGGAATCCGGTGAATACTTTTTAAGAGGCTTGAATGTTTTCCAAAGACACTAAAATTGAAGGTTATGATGAAGCGCTATGGGCGGCAATGCAACATGAGATCAGTCGCCAGGAATTGCATATAGAACTGATTGCTTCAGAAAATTATGCCAGTCAGCGGGTAATGCAGGCGCAGGGGTCTGTGTTAACCAACAAATATGCCGAAGGTTATCCGGCACGACGTTATTATGGTGGTTGTGAAAATGTTGATGTTGCCGAGCAACTGGCCATTGACCGGGTTAAACAGCTGTTTGGTGCAGGTTACGCCAATGTGCAACCACATTCCGGTTCCCAGGCTAATGCCGCAGTCTATATGGCACTGTGTAAACCCGGTGATACCGTACTGGGTATGTCACTGGCAGACGGCGGTCACCTGACGCACGGTTCTCACGTCAGTTTTTCCGGAAAAATTTATCACGCAGTACAGTATGGTTTAAACCATAAAACCGGCATTGTTGATTATGATGAAATTAAGCGACTGGCCGATGAACATCAGCCGAAAATGATTGTCGCCGGTTTTTCAGCCTATTCGCAGATTATGGACTGGGACCGTTTTCGTGCAATTGCCGATTCCTGCGGTGCCTATCTGTTTGTTGATATGGCGCATGTTGCCGGTCTGGTGGCTGCAGGTCTGTATCCGAACCCGGTTGGCGTGGCTGACGTGGTGACATCAACCACTCATAAAACCTTACGCGGTCCCCGTGGCGGCATTATTCTGGCGGGTGACACTTCATTGCTTAAAAATGAAGACCTGGCTAAAAAATTGAATTCGGCTATTTTTCCGGGTTCACAGGGCGGGCCATTGATGCACGTTATCGCAGCAAAAGCAGTCGCCTTCAAAGAAGCGCTGGAGCCGGAATTTTCGGTTTATCAGAAACAGGTTATTGTGAATGCCCAGGCCATGGCTAAAGTGGTGCTGGATCGCGGTTATCAGGTGGTTTCTGGCGGCACTGACAATCATCTGTTTTTATGGGACCTGACACCAAAAAGTTTAACCGGAAAAGTGGTTGAAGCCGAACTGGGCAAAGCTCATATTACGGTTAATAAAAACGCTGTACCGAATGATCCGCAGTCACCGTTTGTGACCAGTGGTATTCGTGTGGGTACTCCGGCAATGACAACCCGTGGTTTTGACGAACAGGATGCTACTAATCTGGCTACCTGGATGTGTGACATTATCGACAGCATTAAAGATGACAGTGCGGATACCGGCATCGTCAGCAGCGTTCGTGAAAAAGTCACTGAAATTTGTCAGCGTTTACCGGTTTATGAAGTTTAATCCGGTTTTAAGCAGACCTTAGCAGAGAGCTCTGAATGCATTGCCCCTTTTGTTCAGCACCGGATACGCGTGTTATCGATTCACGTTTATCCAATGATGGCGACCAGGTTCGTCGCCGTCGTGAGTGCGTATCATGCAGTGAGCGTTTCACCACCTATGAAAGTGCTGAACTCAATATGCCACGCATCGTCAAACAGGATGGCAGTCGTATGCCGTTTAAAGAAGAAAAGCTGTGTGCCGGTGTGATGCGGGCGCTGGAAAAAAGGCCGGTAAGTACCGAGCAGGTAGATGCCGCCATCAGGCATATTACCCATCAGTTACTGGCTGCCGGTGAGCGTGAAGTCAGTTCGGCAAAAGTGGGCAATCTGGTGATGGAAGAGTTGCTGTCGCTGGATCATGTGGCATACATCCGTTTTGCTTCGGTCTATCTCGATTTCACCGATGTGAATGCCTTTCGTGATGCCATAGAAAAAATAGAAAAGTCGAAAGCAACCAAAAAAAGCCGGTAGTCATTATTATCCAGTAAAAAACAATTCACCGGACAGGTGGAAAAACAATTGAAATGATGTGTTTTTATAACGGGCGGTTCCTTTTGTATTGGTGGATAAAATTTTCTTTATAGATTTTGCAGTAAATGATAAACAACAATGACCAGCAACATTGAATACATGCAGCTGGCTATCCGGCTGGCGCAAAAAGGCCGCTATAGCACCGAGCCGAATCCACGGGTAGGCTGCGTTATTGTAAAGGATGGCAATATTGTCGGTCAGGGCTGGCATCAGTATGCGGGTGAAGCCCATGCTGAGATTCACGCCTTGAAACAGGCCGGTGAACAGGCAAAAGATGCCACAGTGTTTGTTACCCTGGAGCCGTGCAGTCATACCGGTAAAACGCCGCCCTGTGCCGATGCCCTGATTAAGGCCGGTGTTAAAAAAGTTTATGCCGCGATGCGTGATCCGAACCCTCTGGTTGCCGGTAACGGTTTGCACAAGCTGCAGCAGGCAAACATTGCCACAGACTGTGGTTTGCTGGAACAGCAGGCGCAGAGTTTAAATCCCGGTTTTATCAGCCGGATGCAGCTTAACCGTCCCTATGTGCGTGTTAAACTGGCGATGAGTCTGGACGGGCGTACCGCGATGGCGTCCGGTGAAAGCAAGTGGATCAGCTGTGATGCCTCGCGCCACGATGTACAAAGGTTGCGTGCGGAAAGTTCTGCTATTCTCACCGGTATCGGCACTGTGCTGGCAGATAATCCATCGATGAATGTAAGACTGCCGGTGAATGCTGAAACACTGGACGCAGAACGTTTTATCCAGCCGGAACGTATCGTTCTGGACAGTCAGTTCAGGCTGGCAGATATTGCCGGTAATGAGCTGAAAAAAATGAATATTTTTTCAGCTCCTGGCGGGCCGTGTACCGTTTATACCACGGTTAGTGTGGAAGATGTGTCGCCGTACCCATTTACAATACAAACCATTGCCGGCAACAATAAGCGGGTTGATCTGCCGGCTTTAATGCAGGCGCTGGCAGCAAAACAAATTAATCTGCTTCATGTTGAAGCCGGTTCAGTATTATGCGGTGCTCTTTTAAAAAATGATCTGGTTGATGAAATTATTATTTATATGGCACCCCATATTATGGGTGATGATGCCAAAGGACTGTTTCATCTGCCCGGACTGGAACAGATGAAACACAGGGTTGCACTGGAAATAAACGATGTTCGAAAAATCGGTAAGGATTTTCGAATTACAGCAACAACGAATGTTGCTGCACAGAAATAGAATATCAGGTATGCGAGGTTATTAATGTCCACCGTAGTTGTTGCAAAAAAAGCAGGAAAAATCTGTATTGCTGCTGACAGTCTTACCAGTTTTGGAGACTTGAAGTTGAGCTCAGAATATGACGCGGCACATGACAAGATTTTTTGTCATGATGAAAATTATCTGGGTATAGTCGGCAGTGCTGCGCATCAGCTGGTAATGGAAAGTTTGTTAAGCAGTAAAAAAGTTGTCGAGAAAAAAATTGATATTGATTTTTCTTCCCGGATCTCAATTTTTGAAACTTTTCGTCGCTTGCATCCCGTCCTGAAAGAAAAATATTTTTTAAATGCAAAAGATGAAGATGATGACCCCTATGAGTCAACACAGATTGATGCACTGATTGCCAACCCGTTTGGTATTTTCGGTGTGCATTCCTTACGTGAAGTGACTGAATATAAAAAATTCTGGGCCATTGGTTCCGGTGCAGAATATGCACTGGGAGCAATGTTTGCGGTTTTTGATAAAGCCGAATCAGCAGAGGAAATTGCCCGCGCTGGCGTGGCTGCAGGTGCTGAGTTTAATAATGCTTCGGCACTGCCGCTGTCATCTTATACGCTTGAAATACAAACCCTCTGATTTTATCGATTGAGTAAAGTTTATGTTTACCGGAATAATAGAAGCGGTTGGCCAAATAAAAAAAATGACAGCCATTGGTGGCGATATGCGACTAACGGTAGCGGTTGGTAAGCTGGACATGACAGATGTACAGCTGGGTGACAGTATCGCGGTTAATGGTGTTTGTTTAACCACCATCGAATTTGATCAACAGTCTTTTGCGGCCGATGTTTCCAATGAAACCATTGCCCTGACCAGTCTGAAAGATTTAACGCCGGGCAGCGAAGTGAACCTTGAAAAAGCACTGTTGCCAACCACCCGTTTAGGCGGTCACCTGGTTAGTGGTCATGTGGATGGTTTGGGCGAAGTGTTATCCATTAAGGAAGCTGCACGTTCAATACAGCTAATAATAAAAGCACCGGAAGCATTAAAACATTACATTGCAACGAAAGGTTCGGTTTGTATTGATGGCACCAGTTTGACGGTGAATAATATTACCGGTGCTGATTTTGAAATTAATATTGTGCCGCATACCCAGCAACAGACGATTATTAAAAACTATAGTGCAGGTAGCAAAGTCAATCTTGAAGTGGATTTGATTGCACGTTACCTGGAAAGGTTGTTGACCGGACAGGATGATAATTCCGACAGTAACATCACACTGGAAAGTCTGGCCAGAGCCGGCTTTGTCGGTTAGTTTATCGCTTGAATTTTTGTATACAGGTCGCACCCTATAAAGGCAGGAAAGAAAAATAACTATTATGAAAATGAATACAACTGAAGAAATCATTGAAGACATTCGCCAGGGAAAAATGGTTGTTATTATGGATGATGAGGATCGTGAAAATGAAGGTGATCTTTTAATGGCGGCATCAGCGGTCAGTGCTGATGATGTCAATTTTATGGCACGTTATGGTCGTGGTTTAATTTGTTTGACTTTGACCCAGCAGCGTTGTCAGCAGTTGAATCTGCCGCTGATGATTCATGGCACTGATGTCATGGAGAGCACCAACTTTACCATGTCAATTGAAGCAGCTGAAGGCGTAACTACCGGGATCTCTGCGGCTGACCGCGCGGTAACCATCGCGGCCGCGGTAAAACCGGACGCCAGCCCTAAAGATATTGTACAGCCCGGGCATATTTTTCCATTAATGGCGCAGCCCGGTGGGGTGTTAACACGTGCCGGTCATACCGAAGCCGGTTGTGACCTTGCCGGCCTCGCCGGGCTGGATCCCAGTGCCATGATTGTAGAAATTCTCAACGAAGACGGTACCATGGCGCGGCGTCCTGATCTGGAAACGTTTGCTGAAGAACATGACTTGAAAATCGGTACCATTGAAGACTTAATCAGCTACCGGCTGAAAAATGAAAAAACAGTCAACCGCATTGCCGAGTGTGAATTTCCATCGGAGTACGGTAACTTTACACTGATTGCCTATCGCAATAGTCTGGACTCACTGGTGCATTATGCGCTGGTGAATGCAACCGCTGAAATCGACCCGACACAACCGGTGCATGTGCGTGTACACATGAAAAATGTTTTAAATGATTCCCTGGCGCTGCTTGATGCTAAATCATGGCCGTTACAGCATGCCTTAAAGCAGGTTGCAAAAGCTGATCAGGGGGTTGTGGTTTTGTTAAGCTTGCCGGATGAAGACAGTGTGGTATTAAACTGGATGTCGGAGCATTCGACAACGGAGCATGAGGATGTTGTGAAAACCAAACAGCCGGCTGATTTACGTACCGATGGTGTTGGTGCGCAGATACTGATGGATCTTGGCGTGAAAAAAATGAAGCTGATGACCGCGCCTAAGGTTATTCACGGACTTGCCGGTTTCGGTCTGGAAGTGGTTGATTATGTGACGGGCAGTGAGTCGTAGAACACATCCGGATAATGCATAATCAAAGATTAATATAACATTGAATAAGAGATGAACAATGAGTGAAGTAAATTTTATTGAAGGCAGCCTGCAGTACAAAGAGGGCAGGTTTGCGATTGTGGTTGCACGTTTTAACGGTTTTATCGTCGAGAGCCTGCTGGCTGGCGCAATGGATACACTGCTTCGTCACGGAGTGGCAGAAAGCGATATTACCGTGGTTCGTGTACCGGGTGCTTTTGAATTACCGGTAACGGTACAGGGGCTGGCTCAATCCGGCAACTACAGTGCTGTAATTGCCCTAGGTGCGGTTATTCGCGGAGCTACACCGCACTTTGATATTGTTGCCAACGAGTCTGCGAAAGGTTTATCTGCCATTGCACTGGACTGTGGCATGCCCGTTATCAATGGCATCCTGACCACAGAAAATATTGAACAGACAATTGAACGTGCCGGTACCAAAGCAGGTAACAAAGGGGCAGAAGCTGCCGCAGCTGCTATCGAAATGGTCAACATCTTCAAGCAGCTGGATTAGTTCAGTGATAACTATTCGTCAGCAGATGGCCGGGTAACAATGACAGATACAAGCAATACAGGCAGTGAACCGCTGACTAAAAAAAGTGTGGCAAAGGCAAGGGGGAGATCCCGGCGCCTGGCGATGCAGGCCATTTATCAGTGGCAGATGACCGGTGACAGCATCTCCGGGATCAAGCAGCAGTTTGTTGATGAAAATAATATGGCCATACTTGATGCAGGATTTTTTTCTGAACTGGTCAGTGGCGTTGCCTCCTCTATCAACGAACTGGATCCCTTGTTGAGAAAATACATGACGCGTGAGGTGGAATCGGTTGATCCGGTGGAGCGTGCGATTTTACGTCTGGCTGCTTATGAGTTCGTTAACCGTATCGATGTACCTTATCGCGTGGTATTGAATGAAGCGGTTAATATCACTAAGGAATTTTGTGCTGAAAACAGTCATGCTTTTGTCAATGCCGTTCTGGATAAAGTTGCAAAAGAAGTGCGTCATCTGGAAATACAGGCTAAAAAAGTATAAATCTGATAACTGCATTGTTAAAATAATTCCGCTTAAATCATCGAGCTTAATATGAACAATTCAGAGTTCGATATCATAAAACAGTTTTTCACTTTTCCATCATCACGCGACGATGTATTAATCGTGGCAGGTGATGATTGTGCCAGCGTTAGCGTCCCCGAAAACAAACAGTTGTTGATTACCACTGATACCCTGATCAGTGGTGTTCATTTTCCGCACGAAACCAGCGCGAAAGATATTGCCTGTAAAAGTATAATGGTCAATTTGAGTGACCTTGCGGCAATGGGCGCATCACCGGCATGGATAACCCTGGCGATTACCTTGCCGGAAATAAACCGTCAGTGGTTACAGGAATTTTCTGCAACTTTTGCTGAAGTATTACTACGCTATAACATTGCGTTAATCGGTGGTGATACCACAAAAGGTGCTTTGTCTATTACAGTGCAGGCAATGGGCTTGTGTGATAAGGAAAAAACCCTGACCCGTAACAGTGCACAAGCCGGTGATAATATTTATGTTACCGGTTATCCCGGTGATGCGGCTATTGGTTTGCACGCGATTCTGAATTCATTGCATGACGTGAAATTAGCCTCTTGTATCGACCGGTTGAACCGTCCTGAAGCCAGAGTGCATTTTGCCGAGGCCTTATTACATTATGCCGATTGTGCCATTGATGTATCTGATGGTTTGCTGGCTGACCTGGGGCATATTTTAAAAGCCAGTCACTGTGGTGCTGAAATTGACTTGTCTGCGATACCAATATCGGCGGCTGCAAATTATTATTTCAAGCAATACTGTCAAGGCGATATCGACTGGTCGATGCTGCTAACCCGTGGCGATGATTATGAACTGTGTTTTACCGCCAATAAACAGCATGCCAGGGATGTTATCCGGCTGGCCGAAAAACATTCCTTAACCATATCCTGTATTGGCGAAGTTACAACAAGTGGCAAACTTGTTTGTGTTGATAAACACAACAAGCCGGTAAGTTTCTCTGAAGGTGGCTTCTCTCATTTTTAACAGAAGTCTTATTGCTGTGCCGTTAAGATTGTTGTTGCGAGTGAAAATCGTTATGCTGTTTGCCGTGTATTGTTATCGGTTCATCCGCAGCAGCAGTGTAAGATAATACTATTATGTCAGAGAAAAACAGAAAAATTTATTTACACGAATTGAAGGATCCAGTGGTTTTCCTCGCCATGGGACTGGGCAGTGGTTTGTCACCGAAAGCTCCCGGCACGGCAGGCACCTTGCTGGCGGTGCCACTGGTTTATTTTCTGCAGCAACAAAGCTTGCTGCTTTATATCATTGTCACCCTGTTTGTGCTGGTAACGGGCTCATGGGTTTGTGGCTATGCCGCAAAACAGCTGCAGGTTCACGATCATTCAGGTATTGTTTATGATGAGCTGGCCGGATTTTTGATTACCATGTTTATGGTGCCCGCCGGCTGGCCATGGATGTTGGCAGGCTTTGTTCTGTTTCGATTTTTTGATGCGGCAAAACCATGGCCGATTTCATGGCTGGACAGGAACGTCGGAGGCGGTTTTGGTATTATGATTGATGATGTGCTTGCCGGCTTAATCAGCCTGTTTTTACTAATCCTTGCGCAGATTTATACAGGCCAACTCTGATTATGAATTTTTTAATAAAGCGATTTCTGTTACTGCTGAGTCTGTTAACCATGAATACTGCAGTACAGGCTGTAGATACGATTGAGATTCAGGGTTTGTTTTCAAACAAAGCGGTGCTGATGATTGATGGCAGTCGTCATGTTCTTTCGGTCGGTGAGGTCAGTCCTGAAGGAGTAAAGCTGATATCGGCGAACAGTCGCGGGGCGGTGCTGGAAATTGACGGCCAGCAGAAACAATATGATGTGGGTAGCACTACGGTTGCCACCACATATACAAAACGAAAGACTAACAAAGTAACCATTTATAAAAACTCCACGGGTATGTATATGACGCATGGCAGCATTAACGGGCGTTCTGTACGCTTTCTTGTTGATACCGGTGCCAGTGCGATTGCAATGAATAGCGAGCAGGCAAAACAGCTGGGTATTCGTTACGACAAAACAGGGTCACCAGCGAGTGTCAGTACGGCCTCCGAATTTAAAGATGCATACAGTGTAAATCTTAAAACCGTTACTATCGGTGGTGTTATCGAAAAAAATGTGGAGGCGCTGGTTATTGAAGGCAATCATCCCGGCCCTGTTTTACTCGGTATGACATTTCTGCAACGGTTGAATATTGAGCATAGCGGCAGCGCGCTGACCCTTATACAGAAATAAGACGTTTAAACCAGGTCAATTGTCAGCAAAAGCATCAATCAAGTATTGAAATGCCCTCATTTTCAAGAAAATTGACCAGTTCGATCAAGGGTAGACCAATTAAGGCATTTGGATCACTGCCTTCAAATCGTTCAAAAAGAGCGATGCCCAGCGCCTCAGATTTAAAACTGCCGGCACAGTTATAGGGTTCTTCCTTGTGCAGATAATTGCGGATTATAGCTGGTGTTAATGTTTTAAATATAACGGTATAAGGCACACAGCAACTTTGAATATTACCGGTTCTGCTATTGAGCAGGCACAGGCCTGTCTGAAAAATAATTTTTTGACCGGAGGCTTCTGTTAACTGCTTGAATGCATTATCAAAATTACCGGGTTTGCTCAGTTTTTTTCCATTCAAAACAGCGCTTTGATCGGAGCCGATGATAAGGCTGTCGGCATGACGCGGGGCAATGGCTTTCGCTTTCGCAATCGACAGACGCAGCACCATCTTTTCTACCGCTTCGTTTTGCAGCGGGGTTTCATCAATGTCGGGGGCGTCGGTTTCGAAGTCGAGCTGTAACCGTGCAAGCAGTGCTTTTCTGAACGGTGAGGTGGATCCGAGAACAAGTTTCATGTTATTTCTATATAAGTCAGTGGCTTACTGATGTGTTTATGAATACTATGGTATTTTATATAAAAACGCTTAACACTGCATTTTTTCCTGGTTTTTTCTGAGAATTTAAACGACTTAGGGCAATCCATTAGAAGCTGTTGAATTGTATAGGGAAAAATTCATATAATATATACAGTTTTATTAATATGCTGTAGAATTAGCCGATTATGCAGACACAAGTGCCTGGAGTGCTGCCTGATGCGGTTAATTTTATGCTTCAGGTAGAACGAAATCGAATATTAGAGGGTGTCTATCCGATATCGGCGATGCCCCGTTTATGTGATGTGTTAACCAGCAGTGATGGCTTTGTTAAGGTAAAGCTTGAGTTTGGTGACAGTGTCGGTTTTGCCAGTTTAAAAGGTAAAGTGAGCGCCACATTAATGACACAGTGCCAGCGGTGTTTACAACCGATGGCAATAAAGGTATGTGGCCATTTTAAATTTGCATTGGTCAACAGTGACGATGATTCTGAACTGTTGCCGGAAGAGTTCGAGCCTTATCTGCTGGATGGGGAAGAGCAGTCTGTTATTGATATCATTGAGGATGAACTGTTGTTGAGCATTCCAATGGTCACCGTGCATGAAACTGCCTGTTCTGATTTTATGAATGCGCAGGACGAAGCCGGTGGTGTTCGTGAAAAAATGCAGGCGGAAAAAGAAGCATCGCATCCGTTTGCGGCTTTGCAGGCCATGAAAAATGGTTTAAAAGACAAAAAGGTAAATTAGGCCTTTTACTAATACATTTAGAAAATAATTTTTTACAAGCAGATGAATATCTGCAAGAAAACGTTCAGGAGAGTTCCGTGGCAGTTCAAAAGAGCAGAAAATCACGTTCAAAGCGTGGCATGCGTCGTTCACATGATGCAATTGGTGGTGCAACATTATCTGTTGACCCTACTTCGGGTGAAACCCATTATCGTCATCATGTAACTGCTGACGGTTATTATAAAGGCCGTAAAGTTGTTGAAACAAGCGACGCATTTGAAGAATAATTTTTAGTGAAACATCGGGGTCGACGCACAGGGGTCGGAGTCATATTTCATTGTGTGAAGTTTTAATACTATCGTGCGCATGATAAATATGACTGCGACCCTGTTTTATTCCGTTTCATTAAATATGACACTGCCCCTGTTTTATTAATCATTAAGATGGCGACCATCGCTTTAGATGCCATGGGTGGCGACTTCGGTCCTGAAGTCGTAATACCTGCTGCTGTAAAGGCAGTAAAAAAACATAAAAAACTACACATCATACTTGTGGGTGATGAATCACGCTTACGTGATTGCGCCCGGCAGCACAAAATCAATCTGGATAAACATTTTGAAATTCAGCATGCCTCACAGGTTGTTGAAATGCATGATGACCCTCGCCATGCGGTGCGCAAGAAGAAAGACTCTTCGATGCGCGTGGCCATTGATATGGTGAAGCAGCAAAGAGCGCAGGCTGTGGTTAGTGCCGGTAACACCGGTGCTTTGATGGCAACTGCAAAATTTGTCCTGAAAACCCTGCCGGGCATCGACCGGCCTGCTATCTGTACAACTATTCCGTCTTATGGCGGCCATACCCACATGCTGGACCTGGGGGCTAATGTTGACAGCAGTGCAGAGCATCTGTTTCAGTTTGCGGTGATGGGGTCGGTGCTGGCAGAAGCCGTTGATAATACGCATAAGCCCAAAGTAGGTTTGCTTAACATCGGTTCTGAAGACAGCAAGGGAAATGCCCAGGTAAAAACAGCCCATAAATTACTGCAAACCGGTTTGCAACAGGGATATTTTAACTACATCGGTTTTGTTGAAGGCGATGACATCTACAGTGATAAAGTTGATGTAGTGGTATGTGATGGTTTTGTCGGTAATGTATCGCTGAAGACCATGGAAGGTGTGGCTAAAATGATTTCTAACATGATGCGTGATGAATTCAGGCGTACAACATTATCTAGACTGTCCGGCTTAATTGCGATGCCGGTACTCAAGCGGTTTAAAAAACGTGTTGACCCGCGTATGTATAATGGCGCTTCTATGCTGGGTTTAACCGGCATTGTCATTAAAAGTCACGGGGGTGCGGATGTGTTAAGTTATAGCAATGCCATTGATATTGCTGTTCTGGAAGTTGAAAAATCAGTACCCGATCATATCCGTGAATGCATGGCACCGGACTCGGACCGGTCGTTATCAGCAAACATATAATCAATATTGAAGTGGAGACAAAGCGTGAGCTACGCAAAAATTACCGGTACTGGCAGTTATTTACCTGAAAAAACGCTGACCAACGCCGAACTGGAAAGCATGGTGGATACTACGGATGAGTGGATACGTTCACGTACCGGTATCGAAGAACGTCATATCGCTGCCGACGGTGAATATACCGTTGACCTTGCTGAAAAAGCTGCGATTAATGCCATGCAGGCTGCCGGTGTTACCAGCGATGATATCGATCTGATCATTGTTGGTACCACCACTGCTGACCGGGTGTTCCCCAGTACTGCCTGTTTATTGCAACAGCGCCTGGATATTCATGGCTGTGCCGCGTTTGATGTACAGGCGGTCTGTACCGGTTTTGTTTATGCGCTGGGTATTGCCGACAAGTTTTTTCGTGCCGGTTCTGCAAAATGTGCACTTATTATCGGTGCCGAAACCCTGTCTCGTGTCGTTGACTGGACGGATCGCAATACCTGTGTTTTGTTCGGTGACGGTGCCGGTGCAGTGATATTGCAGGAAAGCGACGAGCAGGGGATATTATCGACGCATCTTCATGCCGATGGCGAATACGAAAGTCTACTGACAGTGAATTACGGTGTTTCAACGAGGTCAGACATGATCCTTGAAGGTGCCGGCGGCATTCAGATGAAAGGCAACGAAGTATTCAAGATGGCGGTGAATACTCTGGGACGCATTGTTGATGAGACGCTGGCATATAACAATATGCAAAAATCTGACATTGACTGGCTGGTTCCGCATCAGGCAAACATTCGTATTATCAACGCCACAGCTAAAAAGCTTAAAATGTCGACCGATCATGTCGTTGTTACCGTGCATAAGCATGGCAACACATCCGCTGCCTCTGTTCCTCTGGCTCTGGACACCGCGGTACGTGATGGTAGAATCAAACGCGGTGAAATATTATTACTTGAGGCTTTTGGTGGTGGCTTTACCTGGGGTTCAGCTTTAATCAGGTATTAAAATGACAGGCCATAGTGGCAAATAATTTATACAGAATGATACAGCGTCAGACTGGTGAACAACTCACAACCTGGATGACAGATTCGATTAATATTTAAAATTGATAACAAGGTGGCAGTAAAATATGAATATAAATAAGCAGTCAATATGGATTCTTAAAGGCGTGTTGTTTTCCGGTGTATTATTACTGGGAGCTTGCAGCCTTACTGAAGTAACCTCTACTACCAGCGGTGCGGTTGATGCGGTAACACCGGATGTAACGCTTAACAGGTTTGTTGATGTCCGGCTGGCCTCTATTCAAAAAGAAGCGGCACAGGGTGAAGGAGAAAATCTTGATGCACTGGCCGAGCTTATGGGGAAAAAAGATAAACAGGCATTTTCATCGTGGATGAATGCAAATTATGATGAGTTGTTTAATAATTTAAAGCAGCCTTCACAGCTTATTTCACGGATAGAATCACAGGGTAAAGATTTAATTTAAACATTTTTTATCATAAAAAAAGCGCTGACCGTTTTATATAAATGGCAGCGCTTTTTTTGTTTTAGTAAAAGATTTTTTCTATATACAGCATTAACTTACGTTAATATTCTAATTTAAATATTTATAAAAATGGTATTGTTTTCCTTTGTCATGCTGATATACAATTAGCGTTCTGTGTAAATGAACAAAATGGAGCTGTAATGGCTGATCGTGAAACTGGTACTGTAAAGTGGTTTAATAATTCTAAAGGATTTGGATTTATCGAAAGACAAGATGGCGAAGATGTATTTGTACACTTCAATCAAATTCGTGGTGAAGGTTATAAATCTTTAGCGGATGGTCAACAGGTAGAGTTTACTGTTGTTAAAAGCGATAAAGGTTTTCAGGCGGAAGACGTCTCACCCTGTTAATGACGAGCGTTTAGCTTAAGGGCACAGGCAGTATATAGCCCTTAATGGTAAAAGATTACGTTAACATTCTGTAAATTCACTGATACACATCATGTGTGTATCAGTGAATGTCAAAGTAGTATCACTTAAGACTTTCTTTTGTGCCGGGTAACAGCGCGCATTAAAATCATTATGTTCTTTCTTCTGTCACGCTGGTGAATGCTGAAGCTTGCAAGCCAGTCGCGCAAGTAAACAAACATCTTTATAAAAAAGAACCTGTGAGCTGGCGTGTTTCAGCCGACTTGAGAGTATAAGGAAACAGCTTACTGTACGACCGGACAATCGGACAATAAAAAAGTTAAATGTCCTGAGTGCGTGCAATCATTTCATCGGCATGCGCTAACGACTGTTCGGTAATTTCCACTCCGCTTAACATGCGGGCAATTTCCTGACGCCGCTGCTCGGCGGTTAGTTGAATAACCTGGCTGGTGGTTTGTTTTTTCCGAGTCAGCTTTTCAACCCGTAAATGATTGTGTGCCTGTGAAGCAACCTGCGGCAGGTGAGTAATACAAATAACCTGATTGGCATAGCCTTTGTTGCTGCCTTTATTGATGGTGGCAAGCGTACGCAGATGCTGACCGACAATTTCTGCGATACCGCCACCCACGCCGCTATCAACTTCATCAAAAATGAGTGAAGGAATTCTGCTGTTATTGGCAATAATCATCTGAATCGCAAGGCTGATACGGGCCAGTTCACCACCGGAGGCAACCCGGGATAGCGGTTTGCAAGCCTGTCCGGCATTGGCGGTGACGGTAAATTCAATCGTATCCAGGCCATAGGCGGTGCGTTTACCGGTAATGCTGTTAATGCTTATTTCAAACTTGCCGCCACTCATTCCCAGCGTCTGCATGGAGCCGGTAATTTTATGGTTTAAAACACCGGCAGCTTTTTGTCGGCTGAGACTGAGCCTGTTACAGGCGGCGGTATACTTTTCCAATAGTTCATTTTGCTGTATCGCCAGTTCATCCAGTCTTTCATCAACATGATCAATATCGTTCAGTTCGGTTAGCAGTTGTTGATGTAAAGCAAACAGAGTCTCCGGTTCGACACGGTGTTTGCGTGACAGGTCGAGAATACTTTGAATGCGTTGTTCAGTTCTGGCAAGTTCTGCGGTATCCGTATCAATCGTATCGCGGTAGCTTTGCAGCAGAGAAACGCTTTCATCAATCTGCACCAGTGCTTCGGTTAGCATTTCCGAAGCAGGTAACAGCTTTTCATCAATATCAGAAATTTCAGCTAATGAACTAATAATATGTGATACCGCGGATTGCACATTACTGCTTTCGTCTTCACTTAACTGATAGATAGCCTGCGCCACCGTTTCATGCAGTTTTTCAGCATTGGCCATGCGTTTGTGCTGGCGGTCCAGCAGCTGGTATTCATTTTCTTCCAGTGCCAGTGTTTCGAGTTCACGGGTTTGAAAACGTAACAGGTCAAGCCGGTTATTCTGTGCATTACTGTTTTGCTGCAAATGCTGTAATTGCTCCTCAACCAGTTTTAATTCAACATACAGGTTACTGACGGATTCGAGTAGCGGTGAGTGTTTGGCATAATCGTCCAGCAACTGCCTTTGTACGCTGTTTTTCATTATTGACTGGTGTTCATGCTGGCCATGAATATCAATAAGCATCTCTGCCAGCTCACGAATATTCTGTAGATTTACCGGTGTGCTATTGATGTATGCCCGTGAGCGGCCATCTTTTGCAATACGCCGGCGCAAGATGCATTCATCATCGGCATTTAATTCCTGTGAAACCAGCCAGCTTGAAACATTGTTTAAATGTTGGATATCAAATTCAGCAACTATTTCGGCAAAGTCACTTCCCTGTTTGACGCTATCGTTATCCGCCCGGTCACCCAGTACCAGATTCAAAGCGCCGAGCAGAATAGATTTACCGGCACCGGTCTCACCAGTGAGTGCAGTAAGACCGGTATTGAAATCCAGCTCCAGTTCATCGATGATGGCAAAGTTTCGAATGTATAGATGTTTCAGCATAAAGAAAGTTGTAAGAAAAAAGTTTTAAGTTGTAAGTTTTAAGTTTTAAGTTGTAAGTTTTAAGTTGCAACTTAAAACTATCTGTTTGCTTTCAACTATGTTCACTCCAGTGTAATTTTGCACGTAGAATTTCAAAGTAATTGTGTGATTTCGGATGTAACAGGGTGATTTTATCCTGCTTGCGTTTGATTTTAATGTGGTCACCGACATGAACATCGTACGATAACTGACCGTCACAACTTACCTGTGCAATACCTTCTTTGGTGCTGCACACTAATATATCTATTTCTGAGTCGGCATTGACCACCAGCGGTCTGCTGCTTAAGGTATGCGGCGAAACCGGCACCAGTGTTATGGCTTCCAGCGTGGCATGTAAAAGTGGGCCACCGGAGGATAATGCATATGCGGTTGACCCGGTTGGCGTGGCAACCACAATGCCATCAGCACGTTGATGATTGACAAACTCATTGTTGATTTTTGTTTCAAACTCCATCATCCGTGCGATATCACGAATATGCACAACGACATCGTTAAATGCATCGGCTTCAAAGATAACCTTGCCATCACGTGTAACCTGCATTTCCAGCAGGAGTCGTTGTTCTTCGTGGTAGGAGCCGTTAAGGATTTCGTGCAACGATGCTTCCAGTTCGTCAGGCGATATATCGGCAAGAAAACCCAGTCTGCCGACATTGATGCCCAGCAACGGTACACTGGCGTGAGCCAGTGAGCGCACCGCATTCAATATAGTGCCATCACCACCGACAACGATGACCAGATCACATTTTTTACCCAGTTCACTACGGCTTTCTTTTTTAAAGCCACAGCAGTTGAAGGTATCGGGGATTTGCTCATCGAGAATGATGTTGCAGTGATTGTTTTTTAAAAAATCAAACAATGCCTGCAGTGTTTTTCTGGCTGCTTCCGCCTGGGGTTTGGTGATAATGCCGATGGTATTGAATTTCATATCGCTACCCTAACATTGAAAATCATACAAGTGAAGATGCTTGTCGACGGGGAAGTCTGCTTTAGTTGCTGGCATCGTTTTTCAGACTGTAGAGCAGGTCGAGCGCAGCCTTCGGGCTTAACTCATCCACCTTCAGATCCTGCAGTTTTTCTACCACAGGGTGGGGCCGGTCACTGAACATTTCAAACTGCCCGGACTCGTGATGATTACTGACGCTCTGATTTTCCAGTTCAACCAGTTTGTTTTTTGCCAGCTCGATCACGTTGCCCGGAACCCCGGCCAGTTGTGCTACCTGTAAACCATAACTTTGACTGGCCGGCCCGGGTTTGACACTGTGCAGAAAAACAATTTTTTCACCGTGTTCGACGGCATCTATATGGATATTATTGATGCCTCTGACTTCATCCGGCAAAGCGGTAATTTCAAAATAGTGGGTGGCAAACAAACTGTAGGATTTATTAATCGTGCTTAAGTGATAAGCACAGGCCCAGGCCAGTGACAGGCCATCAAAGGTACTGGTGCCGCGACCGATTTCGTCCATCAGTACCAGTGAGTTTTCGGTGGCATTGTTCAGAATATTGGCGGCTTCGGTCATTTCCACCATAAAGGTCGAGCGACCACTGGCGAGGTCATCGGAAGCACCGATGCGGGTATAGATGCGATCGATCGGACCAATAACGGCACTTTCAGCGGGCACATAACTGCCGATATAAGCGAGCAGTACAATAAGAGCGGTCTGCCGCATGTAGGTTGATTTACCGCCCATGTTGGGGCCGGTAATAATGCTCATGCGTTTACTGTCACTCAACAGAGTATCGTTGGCAACAAAGTGTCCGGTTGCGGAGGTGGTGTCAACAACACGTTCAACAACGGCGTGTCGCCCCTGCTTGATATTGATACCGGCTTTGTCTGATAATTCGGGGCAGCAGTAATCCAGTGTCAAGGCACGCTCTGCCAGGCAGGAAATGCTATCCAGTTCGGCGATGGCTTCGGCACAACATTTTAATGGCTGTAAAAATTCCTGCAGTTGCAGCAACAGCTCATCATAAATTGATTTTTCCAGTGCCAGCGCACGCTCTTTGGCACTTAATACCTTGTCTTCGTATTGCTTTAGTTCTTCGGTGATAAAGCGTTCGGTGGATTTCAGTGTTTGTTTGCGGGTGTAATGCGCCGGTATGTTGTCACAATGCAGGCGGCTGATCTCGATATAAAAACCATGCACGCGGTTGTAGTTAACTTTCAGCGTGTTTATACCGGTTTGCTGGCGTTCACGCACTTCAAGCTGTTCAAGAAATGCATTGGCGTTTTTACTTAAGGCGCGCAGTTCATCCAGCTCCTTGTTGTAGCCGGCCGCAATAAACCCGCCATCACGAATTAATACCGGCGGGTTTTCGTAAATGGCGCGGCTGAGTAAATCAACAATATGAGGGTGTGTGCTGATATTTCCGGATAAGTGCTGGATGAACTGGCTGTGACATTGTTGTAGCAGGGTCTGTAGTTCGGGTAAAACGGCCAGAGAATTTTTCAGGGTCTCCAGGTCGCGTGGACGTGCCGAGCGTAATGCCAGGCGACTCATTATGCGTTCGATGTCACCAATCGCATTCAGGGACAACTGAATATCAGAGGTAAGCTGATTATTCAGCAGTTCAGCAATGGTCTGATGACGCTGTTGCAGTAAATTCTGGTCACGCAGTGGTGAATGTAACCAGCGGCGCAGGCAGCGACTGCCCATACTGGTCGTGGTGCGGTCGATGACTGATGCCAGTGTATTGTCGCTGTTTCCGGAAAGGTTGATTTCAATTTCCAGGTTACGCCGACTGGCAGCATCAAGCACGATGACGTTATCGGTATTTTCGACATGTAAGCCGGTGATGTGGGGCAGCGCTGCCCGCTGTGTGTCCTGTGCATATTGCAGCAGGCATCCGGCAGCCATCACTGCAGTATTTAAGTCTTCACAGCCAAAGCCGGATAAGTCCCTGCTGCCGAACTGCTGGTTGAGTAAACGCTTTGCACTGTCAAGGTCAAACCACCAGGGCGGTTGCTGTCGTAGGCTTATGTTGTTATTCAGCGTATTAACAAATTCATCATGCAGATTGTTGTCTTCCGCCAGCAGAATTTCGACCGCCTGCAGGCGTTCTAATTCGGCATAAAGTTGTGCTTTGTGCTGAATCTCACAAACGTTAAAGCGCCCGGAAGTGATATTTAATGCCGCCAGTCCATAGGTATTGTTGAAAAAATGTACGCACACCAGCAGGTTATCCCTGCGTTCATCCAGCAGTGCTTCTTCGGTGACCGTGCCGGGAGTGACGATGCGTTTCACTTCGCGGTTTACCGGGCCTTTGTTTTCGCCCGGTTTGCTGGTTTGTTCGCAAATGACGACCGATTCGCCGCGTTTAATCAGGCGGGACAGATAATTATCTGCAGCATGGTAGGGAATGCCAGCCATCGGTATGGGTTTGCCGGCAGATGAGCCGCGTGCGGTTAAAGTAATATCCAGCAGTTTTGCTGCTTTTTTCGCATCATCGAAAAACAATTCGTAAAAATCACCCATGCGATAAAACAGCAGTGTATTCGGATGATCCGCCTTGATGCGCAGATACTGCTGCATCATCGGTGTATGGGTGGCTGTTTGTTTCGGTTTTTTGGGGTTCAGGGCAGCAGTCGTCATGGGGCATAAGTCTACAAGATTACTGGTGTGATGGCATGCTCTGATATATAGTACAGGCACTTTTTTTAGAGAAGTTTTTAGAGAATTTTGATGAATGTTACAGAACAGGAATTAAGAGATCTGGCAGAACAGCTGGGTCGGTGTTTAATCGCGAAAGACATGAAGCTGGCATCTGCCGAATCCTGCACCGGCGGCTGGCTGGCAAAAGTTATTACCGATATCCCCGGCAGTTCGGCCTGGTTCAGCGGTTCGGTCGTCAGCTATAGTAATGAAGCCAAACAGAGTTTGCTTGGGGTAAAGGCAGACACCCTGCAGGAATTTGGTGCTGTCAGTGGTGAAACCGTGCTGGAAATGTCAGACGGTATTTTTTTGCATACGGAAGCGGATGTCGCAGTAAGCGTTAGCGGTATAGCCGGGCCGGAAGGAGGCAGCGAAGATAAACCGGTAGGCCTGGTCTGGTTAAGCTGGGGCAAACGTGACAAATCAGTTTTCGCCAACCCGTTTCATTTTGATGGTGACCGCGAACAGGTACGCAAACAGTCGATTAAACAGGCACTGAACTGCCTGCTGGATTTACTGGTTTGTGATTAAAACAATTTGACGGCGTTCGGAACCACCGGGGTCGGAGTCATTTTTAACTACTTACCAGTTGTTATGCTGTGTTGGTTATTAAAATGACTCCGACCCCTGAATGCGTGATGGCGTTTATCTGTCATGATCCCAAATCGGCCGGAAAGAGAAGTTGTAAGTTAAAAGTTTTAAGTTATAAGTAGAAAGTCAAAAACTGGATAACCTTATGTTTAACAAGCTTCTTTTGATTTATGTTTTTAAACTTACAACTTAAAACTTCTCTTAAGGCTCACTAACAGCCGTTAAAGCCTAATACTGGAACATCGATATTCAGCATTAATCAAGGACCGCTTAGTTTGTTAAAAACATCCTCAGCAACAGTCAGCGCCGATTCAACGTCTTCGGCCAGTACATTAAAGTGTCCCATTTTTCTGCCGGGGCGTGCTTCTGTTTTTCCGTAAAGATGCAGTTTGATATTACTCTGTGAAAAAATACCGGACCAGTCAGGGAGCCACAGATCACCCAGCATATTCACCATCACCACAGGCGATAACAAACGGGTATCGCCCGGCGTTAAACCACACATCATCCGCACCTGCTGCTCAAATTGTGAAGTCACGCAGGCATCTTTAGTGTAATGGCCGGAATTATGCGGGCGCGGTGCCATTTCATTGAAATACAGCTCACCGTCATCACTGACAAAAAACTCGACGGCCAGAATGCCAACATAAGATAAAGCCTCAGCAAGAATGGCGGCACTTTCAACCGCCTGCCCGGCGAGGGCAGCAGAAACACGAGCAGGAACGATACTCATGTGCAACACACCATTTCTGTGCTGGTTTTCTGACACCGGAAAAGTTGCCCGTTCAGCACTGGCATTCCTGGCGATGATCGCCGAAATCTCGCACCGGATATTAATTTTCTTCTCCAGCACACAGTCAACTTTGCCTACCTGCTGATAGGCATCATTCAGTTCATTTATATCATTAACAACAAACTGGCCTTTACCATCATATCCCAGGGTATTGCTTTTTAAAATCGCAGGAAAGCCAACATTCTCCGCCGCCTGCTGCAAGTCAGAAGCCTGCCGCAGAGCAAAATAAGGTACCGGCTGCAAGCCGGCATTTTTTGCAAACTGTTTTTCCAGGTCACGATTCTGAGCAATTTCCAGCGCTTCAGCTCCCGGAAAAACACGGGTTTTACCGGCGATAAAACGTACACTGGCCGAGGGGATATTTTCAAACTCGAGAGTTATGGCGTCACATTCTGCCGCCATTTTTTCCAACGCCTGCTGATCACTATAATCCGCCTTGATATGCAAATCAGCAATATGCCCGGCGCCACATAATGGATCCGGGTCAAGTACCAGCACACGATACCCCATGGTTCTAGCCGCCACACAAAACATACGACCGAGTTGGCCACCACCTAAAACACCTAGTGTTGACCCCGGTAAAATCTGCTGACTGCCCATAAATGATTAATCTTCGACTGGTGGTACTTGCATGGCAAACACACTTTGCCGCTGTGTTTCTCTGAATTCAGTTAACTTGTCAGCCAGCGTCGGGTCATCAATAGCCAGCATTGAAATGGCAGACAATGCTGCATTTGCCGCACCTGCCTCACCTACCGCATAAGTGGCTACCGGAATCCCTTTGGGCATCTGCACAATAGAAAGCAGAGAGTCCATGCCTTTAAGATAACGAGAAGGCACCGGCACGCCCAGCACCGGTAAAATTGTTTTAGATGCCAGCATACCCGGCAGATGTGCGGCACCGCCGGCACCGGCAATAATGGCAGCAAACCCGTTATCACGCGCAGTTTCTGCAAATTCAAATAATAAATCAGGTGTACGGTGTGCAGAAACGACTTTAGCCTCGTAACTTACGCCGAATGTTTTTAGCTGATCGACCGCATGCTGCATAACGGGCCAGTCGCTCTGACTACCCATAACAACGGCAATTTTTCGGCCACTTGAAAACCCGGCGCTTTGTTGAGATGCATGTTGTGACATATGCCTTTCCTGTTTTTACTGAGAAAAAGCGGTTTATTTTATACCAATTAAGCGCATCTGAACACCGCCCCTGTTTGTACCATCTCTGCACAGGCTGTCCCCACCACAACTTTTAGCCTCCATTGATCATCTCTTTTATACCTTTAATCGCTCAAATTGTGAAACCTGTCAGGTTTTCAACACAAAATGTCAATTATCATACAATTTGTGGATTTTTGTCTAAAGTTAGTGACACACAGCTATCTGCTGTAAATCTATCAAATGTTCAATGTAGATTTAATTTGAGGCACCAATGAGTCAACGGAATAATTTTTTCGAGTTTTTTCTGCGCATAACAAAAGTTAACGCGCTTTAAAGTACTGTTTATGACTAAAACCCGTCTGACACTACAGAAATCACTCGCTATTACCATTTTAGGTGTTGGCATTCTGGGCATCGCACTGGTATTCAGCACCGATTATACTTACCGTAAACTTGCCTATGAACAACAAAAAGAATCCGTTAATCAACTTATTGCCATTAAATCCGCAGACTTAATCAAAAAGCTTTCCAACCGGCAAAAAGAGCTGGGCTTTGCCCTGCAAAATGAAGCGAAATTCAAAGCTGCCTTTAACAGCAAGAATACAAAAGATATTACTTACTGGCTGGACCAGGAATTTAACCGTTATTTTGTCACCATCGGCCTGATCAAACTTGAAAAAATCCTGGTCTACGATAAAAACTTCCAGCTTATTGCAACTTCAAATCGTGGTTTTAATATTAATACCAGCACCACTCTACCCTGTTCAGAAACCGTCGCAAGGGTAAGTTCCCTGCCGAACATACAACGTGCAAAAGCCATTTCACAGCTGTGTGAATACAATAATATCCCGTTTCTGAACACCGTTCTTTCCATCGGCAGCATTAAACCCGAAGGTTACATACAGATCATTTCTGACCCTGCCCACATTCTCACCTTAATTGATGCTGAGTTAGGTATTCCACTTAAAATATACAGCCGTAACAATACACTGCTGCACCAGTCCGCCAGCTGGCCAACGAAAAACAACAAACACAATTACCTGGTGAATAAATATAATCTATACGATAACAGTAAGCGACTATCAATGACTGTCAGTGGTGCTTCAGATATTTCAGTCTTTAAAGGACTGCTGGATGACACACGTTACCGCATCATCCTGAGTGCCAGCACATTAACCATGCTCACTTTACTTATAGCCCTGTTCATTCTGCATCGTGGACTACTGCCACTTACCCATCTGAGACGCGCTGCAAACAGCAGTGCCCGCGGCAAATTTACTTCAATAAATGAAAACGGATATAACGAAATCAGTGCACCGATCCATGCTTTTAATTTAATGGTCGGAAAAATCCAGACGTTAATTAATTCGCTGACCGAAGAAATTGAAGAGCACAAAAAAACTGAAGAAAAATTAAAACTTGCCAAGGAACACGCTGAAACACAAAGCAAACTGGCGCAGCAGCAAAGCTATTTTTTCCACATGACACTGCAATCTATCGTTGATGGCGTTATCACCACGGATATCAATGGCTACATAAGAACCATTAACCCAATGGCTGAACAGCTAACCGGCTGGAGCGAAGCAGAGGCAAAAGGCAAACCACTGGTTCAGGTCATGCATGCACTTAATGAAGACACCCATGCTCGTATTTATGACCCGACCGAAAACATCGAATATAAAACTGTACTTGATGAACCGATAAGCGCCATTCTTATTCAAAACAAAAGCAATATTGAAACGCCGGTAGAATACGTGGTGGCGCCCATGCGTAATGAAGATGACCAGATTGCCGGCATTGTTATCATTATTCATGATAAATCAGTACAACGTTCATTGAACCGGCAATTAACATTTCAGGCAACACATGATGCATTAACCGGACTCATTAACCGTTATGAGTTTGAGCGCCGGCTAAAAAATGTTATCTCAGCACAAGCCATAGAAAACACAACGAATACTTTATGCTATATCGACCTTGATCAGTTTAAACTGGTTAACGATACCTGCGGACACACTGCCGGTGACGCTCTGCTTAAACAAATCACATTATTGCTGCAGAACACACTAAACAGTCTCGGTACGCTGGCACGTCTGGGCGGTGATGAATTTGGCCTGTTACTTGAGAACACCGATATTGAAAAAACGCAGACCATTGCCAACCGTTTAGTTGAGGTTATTCAGCAGTTTCGCTTCATCTGGAATGACAATACCTTCACCATTGGGATCAACATCGGCATTGCAGCCATTTCTCAGAATACTTTATCCGGTGAAGAAATACTGAGCAATGCCGATTCAGCCTGTTATCTGGCAAAGGAGAGTGGCCGTAATCGCATACAGGTATTTACTGAAGAAGATGACAAGCTATTAACGCAACAACGGGAAATACACTGGATTTCCCGTATTAATCACGCTCTTGAAGAAGACCGCTTTCTGCTTTATTTTCAGGAAATCATGCCCCTTTGCGGCCAGGAAAAATCTTTTATTCTGCACGGTGAAATTTTATTGCGCATGATTGATAAAGAAGGTGATATCGTTTCACCTGACAACTTCCTGCCCGCAGCCGAGCGCTATAACATGATCACCCTGATCGATGAATGGGTGGTTGAAAAAGCCATAACATGGCTGGCGTCACGCAAAGAAAAAGTGTTAATTTCTGTCAATCTATCAGGAATGTCACTGTCCAACCGGGACTTTTTAAACTTTGTGGTCAGCAAAATTAAAAACAATAAAATCAACCCCGAACTGTTATGTTTTGAAATCACTGAAACCGCAGCCATCAGCAATCTGAGTACCGCCATTCATTTCATGAATGTATTGAAAAAGCTGGGCTGTTCATTTGCACTGGACGATTTTGGCAGTGGCCTGTCATCTTTTTCCTATCTAACCAGTCTGCCAGTCGATTACCTGAAAATTGACGGCACTTTTGTTATGGATATCGATAAAGACCCGATGCACTATGCCATGGTGAAATCCATCAATGAAGTGGGGCAGGTGATGGGTATCAAAACCATCGCAGAGTTTGCCGCCTCAGAATCTATTATTCAATGTCTGCGCGAGGTCGGCGTAAACAATGCACAGGGCTACGCAGTAGCCAGGCCCGTACCATTGTCCTCTCTCACCATAGCAACGACAACACCGGTTTTAGTGGTAGTCAATAATGAGCAGACCGCAAGCTAACGCTAGCAAACCATAAATACCAGCCATATATCCAATGAATATTGCGCAGCTATAAATCACTGTCACACTACAATATTTATACAAGTTCGATTAATAAACCCGGTACAGGCAGAAAATAACACATATTATGTGTTTCATTACGGCCCCGTTAACGGTGACAGCAGTGACATTCTTTACAAACGGATAAATTCTTTTGCCTGCTCCAGCACGAATATTTTAAACGCCTGCGCTGCCGGCGATAAACGTTTACCCCGGCGCTGCATGATGTACCAGTACCGCTGAATAGGAAAGTCTTTTACATCCAGCACCTGCAGGCGCTTTGTTTCCAGTTCCAGCTCCAGGGTATGAATCGACACAATGCCCAGCCCCAGCCCTGCCTCAACGGCCTGTTTAATCGCTTCATTACTGGTCATTTCAATACCACTGTGAAAACGGACATTGTGTTCCGCAAAAAACCGTTCAATCGCACCTCGCGTACCCGAACCTTTTTCCCGTACCACAAAACTTTCATGCTCCAGCTCCTGCAGTGGAATTTGCTGCCGTCCGGTCAGCGCATGCCCTGCCGGTGCAATCATCACCAGCGGATTTTCCATAAAAGCATCGGCATCCACCTCCACACCATCAGGCGGCTGCCCCATAATCACCAGATCCGGTCGATTGGCTTCCAGTTGTTCACGCAAACTGGCACGATTGGTAATATCCAGACTGATCGTCACGCCCTCATAACGCTGAGAGAAAGCCGCCAGCAGACGTGTTGCAAAATGACTGGCAGTGGTTGCCACCGAAATCGACAAACGCCCGGACTGCAGCCCTTTAATCTCATCCAGCACCACTTCGGCTTCCTCCAGCATATGACCAATCTCTTTACTGTAGGCATGTATCTCCCGCCCTGCGACGGTAAGGTGCATTTTTTTACCAATCTGTTCAAACAATGGCAAGCCGACAACATCTTCTAACTGCTTGATCTGCATCGATACACCAGGCTGGCTCAGGTGTAACTCCTCGGCCGCACGGGTATAACTCAAATGCCTTGCTGCAGACTCAAACACCTGGAGTTGCCGGAAAGTGATATTTAGCGCCATGGTAATCCTCCAGATTTACTCAATTGTTACAGTTTATCATTCAATCATAAGTAATTACTTATTATAACAATCAAAAACATTTAGTGTTAATTATACTTATTCAGAACTATAGTACACGCCCCTGGTATGGTAACCCTGCACATGCAACCGCCCTGCCACAATAAATTTTTAATAATAATGAGGAGATCTAAATGGATCAGTCAGCACGTTATGCAGACCTAAGCCTTGATGAAGACGAGCTTTTAAAAGCCGGCGGTCACATCCTGGTAGCTTACACAATGACCCCTATGCCTGGTTTTGGCGGTTATCTGGAAACAGCAGCTCACTTTGCCGCTGAATCATCTACCGGTACTAACGTTGAAGTTTCTACTACAGACGACTTCACCAAAGACCTGGACGCGATGGTTTACGAGATTGATGAAGCCAAAGGCATCATGAAAATCGCTTACCCTTGTGGTCTGTTTGACCGCAACATCATCGACGGTCGTGCCATGGTTGTTTCTTTCCTCACACTTGCTATTGGTAACAACCAGGGCATGGGTGACGTGCAATGTGCACAGATGATCGATTTCCACGTGCCCAAGCAGATGCTTGATATTTTCGATGGCCCGTCTATGGACATCACCGACCTGTGGAATATCCTGGGTCGTTCACGCACCGAAGGCGGTTACATCGCTGGTACTATCATCAAGCCCAAGCTTGGTCTTCGTCCCAAGCCTTTCGCAGAAGCTGCATACCAGTTCTGGCTGGGTGGTGACTTCATCAAAAATGATGAGCCTCAGGGCAACCAGATCTATGCACGCATGAAAGAAGTAACGCCTCTGGTTGCTGACGCGATGAAACGCGCACAGGACGAGACTGGCGAAGCTAAACTGTTCTCAGCGAACATTACTGCAGACGATCACCACGAAATGTGTGCTCGTGCTGACTACATCCTGGAAACCTTTGGTGAAAACGCTCATCACGTTGCCTTCCTGGTTGACGGTTATGTTGGTGGTTGTGGCATGGTGACAACGGCACGTCGTAACTACCCGGGTCAATACCTGCACTACCATCGTGCCGGTCACGGTGCGATCACTTCTCCATCATCAGTACGTGGTTACACTGCGTTCGTTCTTGCAAAACTTTCACGTCTTATGGGTGCTTCCGGTATCCACGTGGGCACCATGGGTTACGGCAAGATGGAAGGTGGTGCGGATGACAGAAACATCGCATACATGATCGAACGTGACAGCGCTGACGGCCCTGTTTACCACCAGGAATGGTTTGGCATGAAGCCGACGACACCAATCATCTCTGGCGGCATGAACGCACTGCGCCTTCCCGGCTTCTTCGAGAACCTTGGTCACGGTAACGTCATCAACACTTCTGGTGGTGGTTCTTACGGTCATATCGATTCACCTGCTGCCGGTGCCAAGTCACTGCGTCAGGCTTATGATTGCTGGATGGCGAAAGCCGATCCAATCGAGTTTGCGAAAGAGCATAATGAATTTGCTCGCGCATTCGAATCATTCCCGGGCGATGCAGATGCGCTTTACCCTGGCTGGAGAGACAAACTGGGCGTTCACAAATAAGTCGAACGTATCAGTACGAAAAAGCCTCACCACTTCGGTGGGGCTTTTTTTCTACAATAATCAGAGACTAGAAACACAAAAGATTTATCCGCAAAGAACGCAAAATACGCGAAAAAAACTTTTAATCTTTTTTGCGTCATTCGCGTTTTTCGCGGACTGATTTTAGATTTTCCTCAACGGTAAAAACATTTATCAAAAGGCTGGGAACAATGACTGACATCGATATCGAACAATATAAAGTAAAAGAAGAACCTTTTTACGGCGCTACTGCAGACGAAATTGAATTATACGCGGCGGCTTATGAATCACGCCTGCCGGTGATGATCAAAGGCCCTACCGGTTGTGGTAAATCACGCTTTATCGAGCATATGGCATGGAAACTGGGCAAACCTTTGATCACCGTCGCCTGTAATGAAGACATGACCGCATCAGACCTGGTCGGCCGTTATCTGCTGGATGCCAACGGTACCCGCTGGCTGGATGGACCGCTGACTACCGCCGCGCGCATCGGCGCTATCTGTTACCTGGATGAGATTGTCGAAGCCCGTCAGGATACAACCGTTGTCATCCATCCACTGACCGACCACCGTCGCCAGCTGCCTCTGGATAAAAAAGGCGAGTTGATTGACGCGCACCCCGATTTCCAGCTGGTTATTTCCTACAACCCCGGTTATCAGAGTTTGATGAAAGATTTAAAACAGTCGACCAAACAACGTTTTACCGGTCTGGATTTTGATTACCCCGATGCAACAACAGAAGCCAGCATTGTTGCCAAAGAAGCAGGTACCGATGCCGCAACCGCAGAAAAACTGGTGAAAGTTGCCCACACTGCACGTAACCTGAAAGGTCACGGACTGGATGAAGGCATTTCCACACGTCTGCTGGTTTACGCCGCAGTGTTAATGAATAAAGGCATCGAAGCCAAAGCCGCCTGCCGCATGGCACTGGTACGACCGATCACCGATGATGCCGATATACGCAGCACACTGGATCATTCAATCGATAGTATTTTTGGTTAAATATAAAAAACTTTTCACCACAGAGGCACAGAGCACACAGAGAAAAACTTTTTATAATTATTTGTGCGCAGCACAAACATAAAAAACTCTGTGCTCTCTGTGCCTCTGTGGTGAATATAAAAATTATGCAAGAATCCGAATTACAAGCCTACCGCGAAAAGCTGAAGTGCAGTTTTCCTCAAATTGAAGACTGTTTTGAGGACTATATCAAAGACGCACTCAACGGTTTAACCAATGATGGCATTGAGAAATACCTCAAAGGTGCATCAACGGTCTGCATGATCGGCCGTGGCTGGGAGCCGGTACTGGTTTATCTGGAGGAGATGCCCGGTATCGCCCGTCACCTGGGTGAGCCGACACTGGAAATCGTCTCCAACGCCGTATGGGATATGTCCCGCACCCCCAACGGCAACTCCATTCCACCGTTTATGGCCTGCCTGCCGGAAGCCGCCCGTCGTTTAGGCTCACTGGAACAGATGGAATACTATCTTGAAATCATATTTGATTTCATGGAAAACACCACCGGCTCGATTCATGGCCACCATACCACCTTCGCCAGCCCGGGATTACCCGAGCTGCTGAAACAGACCCCCTATCTGTTAAACCAGCTGTCACTGGAAGGTTTGAAAAACTGGGTGGAATACGGGGCGCGCAACTACAACAGCAACCCCGAACGGCAAAAAGATTACTTCAGCCTGCAATCCGCAGACAGCAGAGCGGTATTACAACGTGAACGCCACGGCACCCTGTACATGGACAACCAGCGCATGCTGGACATGTATCTGCGCAGCATGTGGCAGGACGAGTCCTACTTTGTTCCCTATTCAATGGGCTTTGATGAATTACGCAAACCTGTCCCTTATTACGACAATCTGGGTATTCGCATCCCGGATGTTTACGATGATTTTGATGACGGCAGTGATGACAAGTCCGGCTTTGTTTCAGGCATCGACCGTTACCGTTTAACCATTGCCCATATTGCTGCACACCGGCGCTGGTCAGATGTGCTGGTAGCCGATAACTTCAGCCAGTTCCAGCGTATCGCCATCGAACACCTGGAAGATTCTCGCGTCGAATACCTCATGCTCAAACAGTACCCCGGCTTGCGCAAATATATTATGGCGCTGCACCCGGCACCTATCGAAGGCGATTGTGACAACGAGAATGAGTCCTGCATCCGCCACCGTCTGGCCATGTTGTCACGCGCTATTCTGGACCCTGATCACGGCTATAAAAACAAACATATACTGGAGTTTGTCGATCGTTTCTATAAGGTTGTCAGGGAAGAAGACGGCGCCAGCACCAAAGCCATGGTCGATATCGCCATCACATTTACTGCGCGAACCCGCCTGCAAAGTGACCAGCTGCCGAAGATGCACTTTGACAATACCGAGGTGGATTACCGTGATGACAACCGCCACATGTGGGTGTTCATCGAAGAGAACGATGAAGCCGAAGACTTCGAAAACAAGCAGCAGACGAAAAAAGAAGAGCTGGAAAACGAAGGCCTGCCACCACGTCACTACCCGGAGTGGGATTACAACACCACCACCTTCAAACCTGACTGGGTAAGCCTGTACGAGTCCATTCATCCATCGGCTAACGCTTCTGACATTGATGACATTTTAGAAAAACATGCTGCCCTGGCAAAACTGTTAAAACTGATCCTCGACAAGCTGAAACCACAGCGTTTCGTGCGTGTGCGTTATCAGGAAGAAGGCAGCGAACTGGATCTGGATATCGCCATCCGCTCACTGATCGATTATAAATGCGGCGCCCAGCCTGACCCGCGCATCAATATGAGCCACAAACATGATGGTCGTGACATCGCCGTGATGATCCTGCTGGATCTGTCAGCCTCACTCAATGATGTACCCAACGGTGCAGATCAAACGATCCTGCAACTCAGTCAGGAAGCGGTATCGTTATTAGCCTGGACCATCGAACAACTGGGTGACAAATACGCTATCGCCGGTTTTCACTCCGACACCCGGCACAATGTGCGTTACTACCACATCAAAGGTTACAGCGAGCATTTTGACGACACTGTAAAAGGCAGACTTGCCGCCATGGATGCAGGCTTCTCTACACGTATGGGTGCGGCTATCCGTCATGCCGGGCACTACCTGGAAGGCCAGATTGCCGATAAGAAGCTAATGCTGATATTAACCGACGGTGAACCATCGGATATTGATGTTGAAGATGAACGCTACCTGATCAGTGATACCAAAAAGGCAGTCGATGAACTATCCTCTAAAGGTATGCACAGTTACTGCATCAGCCTGGATAAAAAAGCCGATGACTACATACAGGATATCTTCGGTGTCGGTGGCTATACTGTTATCGACCACGTAGAAAAACTGCCAGAAAAGCTACCGATGTTATTTGCCGCATTAACCTCTTAAAAAATGCATGCCGCGAAGAACGCAAAGTTCGCAAAAGAGTAATATAGTTTTATTTGTTCACGTCTTTTGCGTTCTTCGCGGCCACAATTTTTGGACTATTCAATGAGTAACCACATCACAGCATCTGTCGAGTTTTATTTTAAAGGCGAAAAACACAGCGCGTCCATCGAACTGGACATGGATCAACACATGCTTGCCAGCGGTGAACTACCCGACCTGTACCCGCTACTGGCAAAGGCCATGAATATCGGCCCGTATTCCTACGAATATGAAATGATGCTGGCAGAAACGATACTATTCAGTGATGCAAAAGGACTTATTGCTGATTACGTCAACAACGGCATTCTGGACCATGCTGCTTTTAATGCTGCATGGACAGATGCCGGCATCATCGAAAAACTACAGCAAATTGCGCAACGCGAACTCTCCATCATCGACCTGCAACAACACCCCGAATTAAAAAACGCCTTACTCGAGGCCTACCGTCTCGGTAAAGAAAACAAGGACAACTAACATTACTGCAATTCACCTTCATTAACTTACCTTACTGTCCTTGGTAGTCTGGGTATAGCAACACCTTTGCTGTGTTTTATCGTTAATGTACGGTTAGGGAAATATAACACGCACCTCTTGTACACTAAAAAAGGGTAGCGTCTCCTTTTTTGTTTAAAAAGGGTAGTCCCCTTTTTTCCCTTTTTTGTAATTAAACAGGGCATAATGGCAATATTTTGAAATCACATTAGCAGCGAATTAAAATTTAAAACATCCTGAAGGTCTCCTTTTGTAATGATTTTCACAGCCAGAAAAATTCTGGAGTAAGTACAATTATGGATAAACAAGAAAATTGTTTAGATCTCAAGTGAACGCGACAGCCGCGGGGTCACATTAATCGGTATTATTCCGGAAACAGAACGGCTGCTGGGTTTTACTGCTGACAGCATCAGCAAAGGCCGTTACCTCGACGACAGTAACGATCAGGGCATTATCATTGGTGCAAAGATGGCGCAGCGGCTTGAAACCCGGCTGGGCAAACGCATCGTTATCATGAGCCAGGATCCGGACAATAATATTGCCGACCGTGGCTTCCGTATTGTTGGTATCTATCAGGCCAAACTGGCCAGCCAGGAGGAAAAATATGTTTATACCGGTCTGAAAACCATACAGACACTCCTCAATATGGGCACACAGATATCTGAAATTGCCGTTACCGGTGAAGACTACCGGCATGTCGACAACTGGTATCCCATCATCAGAAGTGCTGCCGGCGACAAGCTGCAAACCCTGCCCTGGTATGAAGCAGATGAATATCTTGGCAGTATGCTGGCCATGATGGACGGCTTTATACTGGTCTGGATTATCGTCATTTTTCTCACCCTGCCTTTTGGCCTGGTCAACACTCTCATCATGGCCGTGTTTGAGCGCAGCCGTGAAATCGGTTTAATGCAGGCACTGGGCATGCGCCCCGATATGATTCTGTATCAGGTTCTGATGGAATCTTTTTTATTGTTGCTGACCGGTTTGTTTCTGGGCAATATCAGCGCAGTCGCTACCATCATTCCGCTACAAAATGGTATTGATATATCGGGAGTTGCCGAAGGCATGGAAATGATGGGCAGCAGCAGTGTTTTGTATCCGGCATTAAAACTCAACGATATGTTACTCGCCAATGCCGTTGTTATTATTCTGGGCCTGCTCGCCAGTATTCTGCCGGCCTGGCATGCCGCAAAATTAAACCCGATAGAAGCCCTGGGGGAAAACGCATGACAAAACTGCCGAACACCTGGCATTGCCTAAAAAACAGTTGCATACTTTTTTCATGCTTACGGTTTACCACAGGTATCGCATTATGAGCTCAATCGTCTGCAAAGACCTGTGCAAAACATTCAGGCAGAGAGAAGAAATCATCACCGGGCTGGACAATATTTCGCTTACCATCGAAGAAGGTGATTTTGTCTGTCTGTCCGGTCCTTCCGGTTCCGGAAAAACCACCCTGCTTAATGCTATCGGTGGCCTGGACACCCCCGACAGTGGCGAAATAACCATCGCTGATATCCTGATTAACAAACTCGGTAAAGGTGCTATGGCTGACATGCGCTTACACAAAATTGGCTTTGTGTTCCAGTCCTACAATCTCATACCGGTGCTAAGCGCACGTGAAAATGTCGAATTTATCATGCAGGTCAGTGGTATGCCGGCAGCCGAGCGTTCTATAAAATCATATAAAATTTTGCAGGAGGTGGGACTTGAAGGCATGGAAGAACGGCGTCCGGCACAATTATCCGGCGGCCAGCTGATGGATCTGTTTACCGAACTCAACCAGCAGCAGCATGTTACTTTTGTTATCGCGACCCACGATGTACGCATAATGAAATATGCCAAACGGTTAATTAAAATGGAAGACGGGAAAATCATCAGTGACCAGATACAATGATTCGCCTGCTTTTCTTATTATTATGCTGCACACAATTAAATCCTGCTGTTACCGGCAGTGATGTTAACCTGCCCTAATTTAAAGGCGGCCATGCAAAATATTTCCTTCTGCTCAACACCTTCCCCGACGACAGCCTGTTTCTTGATTATGTAGATTCACCTTCCATCGATCATGCCGGTGAACTACGCCTGAAATTCGACTAGCGTACAGATAAACTCAGCATCGCCACCGATTACCAGATGATCCCGCTATATGGTGACAGTGTTGCCCTGTCAAACAGCCTGCCCGGACAAATTCTCATCCCCAACCGGGTACTCAACGATGATCGTCGTCTGTTTAATTTAACCCGTGTCATTTCATAGAACAATAACAGCACACTCACTCACCGCCTCGACCGTTTATATGTTGATGTTACGGGAGAAAATACAGTGATACGCTTTGGTCGCCAGGCCATCAGCTGGGGCAATGGCCTTATCTACACCCCCATGGATTTTTTCAATCCATTCGACCCCGCTGCCATCGACAAGGAATACAAGCCCGGTGACGACATGCTGTACGGCCAATATCTGCAGAAAAACGGTAATGACCTGCAGGCAGTCTGGGTTATCCGGCGCAATAATAACGGTGACGTCAGCAGTGATGTTGATTCAATCACCATTAAATACCATGGCTTTGCCGGCGGTAATGAATTTGATCTGCTGCTTGCCGAACATTATGATGATAAAATTCTGGGACTTGGTGGAATCACCGATATCAGTGATGCTATCTGGCGAGGCGACATCACACTTAGCGACACACGAACCGGCAACATTACCAGTCTGGTCACCAGCCTAAGCTATTCATGGATGCTCCGGGGACATAATGTCAGCGCTGTTGTCGAATATTTTTATAACGGTTTTGGCCAGAGCAATGGCGACTACAGCCCGGCAGCACTGGCTCAAAATACCGCTTTACTCAAACGACTGCAACGTGGTGAACTGTACACCCTTGGCCGGCACTACCTCGCTGTCTCCGCCATGATAGAAATGACACCGTTATGGTTACTGACACCCAACATCTTCATCAATGCCAATGACGGTTCATATCTGGCGCAACTGGTCAGTAACTATGACCTGAAACAGGAATGGCGTTTACTGACCGCCCTAAGCGTTCCCGTCGGTGCCACCGGGTCAGAATACGGCGGTATCGTTACCGGCAAACAACTAAGCACCGGAATCAACCTGTTTGCACAGCTTGCCCGGTATTTTTAAACACAAAGCAAGGCTTAACAAACAGGCACCATCGACCAGTAGCAGAGCGTATTCCCTGCCGGGGCATTCAGACAGCAAGTCTAAAACAAGCTTGACAGGCCGTATACTACGAATGGTGAGCAGTCAGCCGTTAACGATAAAAAGTCTGTCATGTTTTTTTATACTGTCGCTGGAAAAAGTGCCCGCGAATCAATCTGCCATAGAGCAATTCAAAGATAATCGAAACAGCAATCAACGACAGAAACACGGCGATGGCGCGCGCATTACCTGTATAGGTGTGAACAAGCAGGGTTGTTAGTGCACCACCACTGGCCAGACAGGCAGCCAATACTATTTTTCGGTTGGCATTTATCTCCTTACCTAATTTATAGGCGCTGATATTCACCAGAAAAAAGATCAGTAAAAAACTTGCACTGCCGATTATGGCAATCTCTGTTAAATCAATGGTGTTTGCCACCACCAAACTGAGTACTGCCGTAATCACAACACCTGCCTCCGGTATATTTCGCCGTTGCTGATTAAGTATCGCCGGAAGCTCGCCTTCTTTAGCGATAATATAGCCAAGACGGGCATTGCCGTAAATCGTTGCATTGATAGCTGAAAATGTTGCCAACAATGCTGCCACAGAAACAACAGTAAAGCCGAATTGCCCGAGCGCCGGTTTTGCGGCTACCGCCAAAGCATAATCCCTGGCGATCAGCAGCTGACTTTCCGGTACCGTACCCACGGTAATCAATGCAATAAACACGTAAAGGATAATAACGATTATCACCGATGCGTAAAACGCCCTGGGTAAGTTTTTTACCGGATCTTTAATATCTTCAGCCGCATTGGCAATCAGTTCGAAGCCTTCATAAGCAACAAAAATAATCATGCCGGCAACAATAATAGAAAGAGAACTACCCCATTGCCCCGGCGACAGCCGTTCTACATCAACAAAAAAAACGCCAGAGATAATAATCAAAACCAGTAGTATAACCTTGATCACCACAATAATCGTTTCAGAACGACTGACAAAAGAGGCACTTAATAGATTAATTAACAACGGTAGTGCGATAGCGATGCTGATCAGGACATGTTGCTCCCAGGGCGCAACATCACCATGAAAAAAAGTTTTTGCATAAGCCGCAAATGCAACAGCATAAAGAGAAATAGTCACCAGATAACTCAGCCATAACATAAAATTGATACTGCCAGACAGTAAATTATGGCCAAAAGCTGTATCAACAAAAACCACCGTGCCCCCACGGTTCTGGCATTTCACCGAAAGCTTTGCATAGGAATATGAGGTTAGTATTGCAACCATTCCCGCAAACAGAAAAGCGATTGCTGTAGCACCATGTGCCAGTGACACCGCCTCACCCAACACCGCAAAGATACCACCGCCGACCATACCACCGATACCGATTGAAATAGCCCCGAGCAGCCCCACCCTTCTGTCGTTATCACTCATACATACAATACCTGGTGTCCCGAGCGCATAGAATTTTCTGCACCGCTGCTTTTTACAGTGTGTATATTCACGCTTTATCGGAATGAAAGCAACAGCCGGCCGAATCTGGAGAAAACATGAACAGGCAGGCATAGCAACTGTATTTTTTACCCGGCACTTAAAACAGCATTTATTCAACTAATAGATGATGATACTAATTCACATCTTGTCTAAACCAGCTATCAATGAGACACTTAATCATTTTCAGGGTCGTTATCAGACTCTAGCAACAACGCATCAAAAAATTGACATCTTAAACAATAACGAACGGGGCAAACAATGAAGGCTAGCAAGGAGTCAGGAAAATTCAATGAGCGTGAAATAGCTCGAAATCAGGCATTTGAAAACATCTGGTCAAATGAAATCAATGAAGTATTTGCCGATGTTGCTTTCTATTATGATCGCGTCAACCTTGCCGCCAGCCTTGGCATGATCAGCTGGTTCAGAAACAGCTTTGTCTCTATCATTGATCTGAAATCTGAACAGAAAGTACTGGATGTTTGCGCAGGCACCAATGCTGTAGGTATTGCGCTACTGAAAAAACAACCTGGTGTAGAAGTTTTTGCGGTAGACAGAAGCCCGGAGATGCAACAGGTAGGACAGGAACAGGCAAAAATTCATGGCTTTCATATTGACAGCACGATCACAGATGTTCACAAACTGCCCTTCCCCGACAACCATTTTGATGTCGTCACACTGCAGTTTGCCTCCCGTCATCTAAGGTTGATAGAAGTCATTCAGGAAATAAAGCGGGTGTTAAAACCTGGCGGCCACTTTTACCACAGCGACATGCTGCGCCCGAGTAACAAGATAGTAGAGAAAGCCTATTTTGCCTACCTTACCGGCTGTGTATCGGTTGTAGCCTGGCTGTTCAAGAGTAATGAATACTCCCTGGGCTGTAAAAAATATTTTGTTGATGCGTTAAAGATGTTTTATTCACCGGAAGAAATGACCCAACTGTTATTTGACCAGGGCTTCACAGAGGTTACCAGCAAGTCACTTCTTGGCGGCGTGGTCGGCTCACATAAAGCAGTATGGACAACATAAAACTGACAACATTATGTTGATCTAACAAGCTGAAGTAGCACTTTGCCTCCTGTTAACCGCAGAAGGATACATAGACTTATACTTTCGCAAACTTCCTGACTTTTCTATAGCTAGCGCATAAATACAGAAGGAGGAATTGATGGTCCATGATCTACTTGAGCAGCTGGAAAACCACCTGAAGATTTTGCAGCATACACTCATGCGGTAGATGAACGGGCAAAAAATACCGGCTAGCGATAAATACCCGTACCGTAATTTTTCATACACCAGAGTATAACGCGTTGCGTTATATAACGTTTAACGTTATATTTACTGCATGACAAGCCAGCATCCCGGAAAAGTGTTACAGCAGCACTATCTGCAACCACAAAGAATCAGCCAGAACAGGCTGGCGCGTGCAATAAAGGTAGCCCCCAGACGCATCAATGAAATTGTTCATGAAAAACGGGCCATTACGGCCGATACAGCGGTTCGTCTGGCCATCTATTTTGGTAACAGTGCCAGCTACTGGATGCACCTGCAGGCCGCTTTTGATATAGAAAAAGTCAAAAACAATATACACATCCAGCTATGCACCATAGAGACAGCACCAGCACCCCTGCTAACCGCAGAAAACGCCAAAAATAACAAACAATCCACCAGCAAAACCAGACGACATATTATGAGATGAGCACACCGTGAAACTAAAAAAATTGCCAACCACAGACAACCCGTGGATAGCGCAGTCCAGCAACCGGGTTTTCGAAAATCCATGGTTAAGCCTGTACGAGGACAACGTTATTAATCCCGGTGGCGGGATATCCCATTACGGAAAAATTAATTTCAAGAACCTTGCTATCGGCATTATTCCGCTCGATGAAAACAACAATACCTGGCTGGTTGGACAATATCGCTACGTACCCGACTGTTATTCCTGGGAAATACCGATGGGTGGCGGCTCTTTAAACATAGCACCGCTGATATCTGCCAAACGCGAGCTTAAAGAAGAAACCGGCTTGACCGCTAACAACTGGCAGCAACTGATGAAATTACATACTTCCAACTCCGTTACCGATGAACAGGGACTGATTTATGTTGCCCGCGACCTCAGCGAAGGCGAAACAGAATTTGAAGAAACCGAGGCCTTAATCATCCATAAATTACCACTGGAGGAAGCTGTGGAAAGAGTATTAAGTGGTGAAATCACCGATGCAATCAGCATTGCAGGGCTGCTGAAACTCAAAGCAATACTGAATTAAGCCGCATAGCAAAAACCGCTTTTTCGCAAATTAAAGGCTAAGCATATATTTAAACTGTTGTTAGCCGGGATCATGGACACTCGTTCACTGAAGAATTTTTTCATTGATGTTCATAGACTTGCTAAAACAGCATATCAACATAACGCTTTAGCGTTTTGCTGTCCGGCCGGCTGTTTATTCTGTAGCGCACATGAGCATCCACCGATGAACGGTCAACTTCTATGCCCCACATCATTTTAATCTGATTGGGTAAAAATGAATAACGCACGTCCATAATCAAATTCGGATCATTCGGGCTTAACGCTAAAAAGTCATCAGAAAACCAGCGAAAACGTTCAATATCTTTTGCCTGCTGACTATCCGCCGGTAACCACGGAAAATCCTGTTTTACATTTAATTTTTGTATCGAAGATCCGCTTATAACCTCACTGCCCAGCAACAGCTTTACCGCATCAACATAATAACGGTTATCATATTCATATAGTGTCTTCCATACATGGCGATTGGCAAAACCGGGTTTTACCTGCAAGCGAACAACCGTGTGCCCACGCTCCAATGCCAGCTGATACACCGCCTGCTCCGCCCGAAAATGCTGCACCATACCTGCACTCAAAAACACAAACGCATAAACAAAAGCAAATCTTGCATAACGTACACGGTGATATTTTACCGACAGCACAACCAGCAGCAGCACCGGCAGGGTAAAAAACGGGTCGACTATCGACACCACATTCCATGCTACTCGCATCTCTGAAAATGGCCACAACAGCTGCGTACCGTAGGAGGTGCAGGCATCCAGCAATCCATGTGTCGCATAACCCAGAAATGCAAACAGATAAACCTGCTTAAACGATAAATCCACTTTAAGCCATCTCGAATGAATAAGCGGGTAAAACACCAGCGCACAAAGCAAGGCTGCAACAGGGATGAATATTAACGAATGCGTGAATTGCCGGTGATACTCCAGAAACAGCATCGGATCCTGCTCTGAATAAATCAGCACATCAAGATCAGCAGCCATGCCCGCAAGGCCGCCTATCATCATCGCACTGACTAGTTTTGATTTGTCATTAACAAATGACTGAGAAAGACTGGCACCGAGTACCGCCTGTGAAACTGGATCCATATTGATTAAAACTCAGCAGGGCAAACAAAGAATAGCAGCATTACACCTTTTGCGCTGCCCGAAATAATGACAGCGAACTATACCATATTGATTATGTTAAGATAAATATAAGCAAACTATAATATTCCTCCTGTAAAATAACCACGATGACAAAATGACCGAAAAAGAGTTTACCGAAATTTCATTAACCATCGGCCTTACTTTCGGCATTGGCTATATGCTGTTTATTGTCTATAAACTGGCAGAAGAGTCTAAAGCCGGAAAATACGGCATGATGATTTTATTCGTTGGTCTGGGCCTGGGTATTTTTGGTTTTGTCGCCAAGTACTTTATCAAGCTTTATCTAGCCAGCCAGATTAGCTAGCCAGAACAGTCATCAACGGCACAGCGTTTGATCAACTCAACAATCTCCGGCCGGCATGAGCCACAATTGATTCCTGCCTGACAAATTTCACCAACCGATTCCACACTGTGTGCAGCCTGCTCTGTTACCGCATGGCAGATGGTTTTCTCACCCACATTAAAACAGGCACATATAATTTTGCCCGCATCCTCAATATCTGCCGGTGGCAAGCCCTGTAACAGACTCAGGCGCTCGCTGGCACTGATACTGTCTTTTTGAAACAGGCTGATCAGCCAGTCTCTTGGTGGCAGCAAAACCGATGAATCAATAAAAATAATACTGTCCAGGTGACCCGCAACAAACCGGGCGGCACGATAGTGCCCATCGGCTTTATCATAAAACTCCGCCCACTCTTCGCCGGGCTCAACATGCAGCAGAGTTTTAGCATGAGCCGCCCAGTCCTCCGGCTGCTGCTGGCCGGCAATTTCATAACGCCAGAAACCCTTGCCACGTGAACGTGCCCAGTAACGTGAATATTTCAGCTCCGGCTTCTGTCGTGAAATAATAAAACCATACCAGTTCGCATCACAGGATTTTATACTGGCAACGGCATGCTTGAATTCAGGCTGCCCGGATATCGGATCAACCACGGTTCTAATCAGACTGCTGACCCGTGCCTGGCTGCTAAACTGCAAATTCCAGTGCATCGGGACAAACAACGAGCCCTGTTGCTGACGCGAGGTAACACGAATACGTACAAAAATCTCGGCTCCGGTTTCACTGCTGATCTGCGCCAGTTTTCCGTCAATTAGCGAAAACTTTTTTGCATCATCCGGATGCACCTCAACAAATGGCTCAATACTGTGCGCTGATAATCGTGGCGACATGCCGGTGCGTGTCATCGTATGCCAGTGATCCCGAACCCGACCGGTATTTAAAACGAAAGGATATGACTCGCTAACCGCAGAAGCCGGTGCCCGTGGTGTGATCGCAATAAAACAGGCACGGCGATTATCAGTACTAAAGCGTCCGTCACTGAACATCGGCAAGCTGGCGCTGCTGTTTCCATGCGCAGGAACCGGCCATTGCACCGGCAACAGATTGTTATACTCATGTAAACTCATATCACACAGGCCTGATAAATCCAGCTGCCGATTTTCAGCCTTTTTATAAGCGGTCAATCTGGCATATTCATCAAATATTTCGGCAGCGGAACGATACGGAAACGCTGCCTCAAACCCCATAACCTGCGCCAGTTCAGTAATGATCTGCCAGTCATGTTTGGCCAGTCCCGGCGCGCTCAAAAATGGCCGCTGGCGAGAAATACGCCGCTCTGAATTAGTTACCGTACCATCGCGCTCACCCCAGGTAGTGGCCGGCAGACAGACATGTGCCAGCCTTGAGGTATCGGTATTGGCTACACAGTCGGAAACCACCACAAACTCACATTTTTCCAGAGCCGCTTTTACCCGGTCGGCGTCCGGCATGCTAACCACCGGATTGGTCGCCATAATCCAGACCGCTTTTACATCCCTGTTTTCGATCGCATCAAAACAGTTGATCGCTTTGAGACCGGCTTTGCTTGCCAGTGTTTTACTCTGCCAGAATTGTGCAACAATCTCACGATGCTGCGCATTATCTATTTCCATGTGCGCGGCAAGCTGGTTTGCCAGACCACCGACCTCACGTCCGCCCATGGCATTGGGCTGTCCGGTCAAGGAAAACGGCCCCATGCCTTTTCGACCGATACGCCCGGTCAACAGGTAACAATTGATGATGCTGTTTATTTTATCAACGCCACTGCTGTACTGACTCAACCCCTGTGAAAATACCGTAACCACTCTTTCGGTGCGCGTAAACAAGCGGTAAAACTGTTCCAGCTGATCAACATTAATGCCACAGACATCCGCAACCATCGATACGTCTGCCGATGACAAACGTGCACTTGCCAGTGCCTGCGCCATCCCCTGCGTCGAGTTCTCAACAAAATGCACATCAATCTCGCCTGCCGCTTCCAGCCAGACCAGCAGGCCGTTAAATAAAACTGCATCCGTACCGGGACGAATCGATAAATGATAATCACTGATATCACTGGTCTGTGTTCGCCGCGGATCGATAGTTACTATTCTTACATCAGGATTCGATTCCTTGCTTTGCAGCATGTGCTGATACAGCACCGGATGACACCATGCAGTATTTGAACCCGCCAGCACAATAAGCTGCGCACGTTTCAGGTCGTCGTAATTACACGGCATCACATCTTCACCAAAAGCGCGCTTATAAGCAGCAACAGCAGAAGACATGCACAGACGTGAGTTAGTATCAATATTGGCGGAACCAATAAACCCTTTCATCAGTTTATTGGCCACATAATAATCTTCAGTGAGCAACTGTCCGGAAACATAAAAGGCAACCGCATCCGGCCCATGTTTTTTTATAATAGCGGAAAATTCAGCTGCAATATGTGCATAAGCCCGTTCCCAGCTCACCTGCTCGCCCTCGACTTCAGGGTACAGTAAACGCTCTGCCAGATATACCGTTTCCCCCAGTGCCGATCCTTTGGAACACAAACGCCCGTAGTTTGCAGGGTGGTCGGGGTCACCCTGCACTTCGACACGCCCATTTTCATGCATGCTCACAATAACACCACAACCCACGCCACAATAAGGACAGGTGGTTTTCGTGCGGCTGATGTTCATCTCTGCCTGTTAAAACATGGAGGGTTCATACCTTGATTATATCGTGTTATCCATCAAAAATGACCTGACTCATTTACGGGTTTACAGGACATATACTTAATCGCTTTACCGGAAACATTACCAGAACCACCAGCCGGAATTTAATTCATCTTCACAGCTTTTCAGTTGAGCACCATATTTTCTGGCATTCTTATCAACCTTGTTGGCCACCTTGATCAACCATGGTTTTTTATTATAGGTTTTGCGCTTATAACCACCATGACCTTCATGATAAGCAAGGTACTGATTTTTAGCATCCCACTTTGAAACTTTCAGGGTGTCATAAGTCACCTTTCCGTACCAGCCGATAAAATCAACCGCATCTTCAAAATCATCACGGTCCGCCCCCCAGTTTCGCGTCGACTTGACATACCAGTCCCATGTGTCATCTTTTACCTGTGCATAACCATAAGCGCTTGATTTACGGCCAATGGGAATAATCCACAGAAAATATTCCATTTCGGTAACAGCATCATGTTTAAAACTGGATTCCTGATGAATGATCGCCATCTGCACATGGATAGGTACACCCCAATGCTCAAAGCTGTCTTTGGTATCACCATACCAGTCATCTTTTTCCTCAAAAATATCACAGATATTATTGATGTTTTTCGGGGGCGCCGTGGAGCAACCTGCCAGTAAAAAAAAATTAATAATGATAAAAACTTTTAACATAAAAATAGCGCTTTAAACAATGGGTTATAATTCGCTGGTTGATATAAAGATTTTATATGTAATAGCTCAGACTTATCTTATATAAATAGCATCATTGATGCTGACAATTTTATTCTCTGAATGAATAGCTCAAGATACTATACCGATCAAGTCATTGCGGACACTTTTTTAATTAGTTTCCATCGTTAACAGATGACCGATAACCGTTGGCAGCATGCCAGTGATTGAAGATAGATAATTTTAGCAATCTGCTGGATATTCTTGTTATGGGTTATTTTTCTCCGGATTTGTTAAGGAGCAAGACAGGATCTGTGTCAGGCTGCAGACGCTCAACTGCAGACTTTAAAACCAGCTCTTTACCATTTCTGATAGTGAAGGCATAAGCAGAAAGATAACTGCCGATTCCTGCTGAGCGAACAACTACAATAATTTCCGGTTGCAAATCACCAGTTACATCACTAGCAACAACCTTTTCTATAAACCACTACACACGTCAGTGTGTTTACAATCAAGGCACAACTTTGAAAGCATGCTTATTGCCTGGTGAAAAGTTGCAACGCCGAGTGCGAACACACCTGTAAGCCCCGCAGGGCGCGATCTGAAGCATTCATCTACCGCGTTGCTTCTTGTAAAGGACCAGGCCATTCACTGCGAAGCGTCGCCTTGTAGCTGAACGCTTCAGGTCACGCAGAGGCATGATAGACTTGTTCAGAGGTATCTTAGTTTTGTAACAGCTTCTTTGTATTGCATGCTTTATTCCTTTTTACGTATAACGTTTGAAATAAGTGGCGCGGCGTGTTTTGCCGCGTCCAAGCCAGCGCCTTTTGCTGGCGAACTTGATTGACTTGTTATAAGCGCTCTTCTTTGTGATGCCATACTCTTAGAATATAGATTTGTTTTT
>JAJRUQ010000117.1 GCA_024277705.1 Gammaproteobacteria bacterium | reverse complement strand
TTCGACTTGCATGTGTTAAGCATACCGCCAGCGTTCAATCTGAGCCATGATCAAACTCTTCAGTTTAATATCTCAAATTTTATTTCTTTTAGGTAACTTGCTCTTTGAGAAGCAAGAAACGCTATTGCTGGTTTAAAATCAGATACCCTCTACCAAAATGGTAAATTCGACCTTTCAATTGCCCAGCTTGTTTCTTGACCTCGCCAACGCAAGCACCCACACAAACTATCTGATCCAAATTGTAAAAGAGCATTCGTTACACTTTGTTTTTATTAGGAATCTGCTAGAGACTCAAAATAATAATTCCGTGTAGCAAAGAAGCGGAAGTTTAGCAGTTATTTAAACCGCGTGGCAAGTGTTTTTTAAAATTAATTTCCATATAACTTCTGTTGCCAGTTCCTGAAACACTTGCCTTCACCAACGCAGGGCGCGCATATTACATAAAACTTCTGACCGTGTACAGGCTTATTTTAAAATAATGCAAAAAAGTGCATAAATAATTTATAGACATGTTCTTTCTGTGCGTTTTCCGGCATATTCAACCTCAATATTCAATGATGCGGCCAAATACCAGCACCTCAGCAAAAATTAGATAATAGTGACAACAAATAAAAACTTACCCGGTCAGAATTTACTGGGGCGCGAATCCAGCCCCTACTTATTGCAGCATGCAGATAATCCTGTGCACTGGCAGCCATGGAATGATGAGTCATTAGCACTGGCGAAACAAACTGATATACCGATCCTGCTCTCCATCGGCTACTCGGCGTGCCACTGGTGCCATGTCATGGCGCACGAATCATTCGAGGATGATGCCACAGCCGAACTGATGAATTCGCTTTTTATCAATATTAAAGTCGACAGGGAAGAACGCCCGGATCTCGACAAGATATACCAGAATGCACATTCGCTGCTGACTGAGCGGGCCGGCGGCTGGCCGCTCACTGTATTTTTAAGCCCTGATACTCAGATGCCCATTTTTGCCGGCACCTATTTCCCGTCTGCTGAAAAACACGGCCTGCCGGCATTCAGCGACTTATTACAGCAGATAAGCGATATCTGGATATCCCGTAAAACGGATATCGAACAACAGTCTGCTGCCCTGCTGTCGACCTACCAGCGCATCTATGAAGCCTCCCGGCCTGAAACGACAGCGCTGAACCGTGCCGCCATCGATATCGCCCGCAATCAGGTGGAAAAGCAGTTCGACAACAATAATGGCGGTTTCAGCGGCGCACCTAAATTTCCGCATCCTTCGATTATTGAGTTTGGCCTGAAACACTGGAGCCACACCAAAAGATTAAAACAGACTGGCCTGCAGGCCGATCACCAGATACTGCATACCGCCATCTTCAGTCTGGAAAAAATGGCGGACGGCGGCATCTTCGATCACCTCGGTGGCGGCTTCTGCCGTTATTCGACCGATGAATCATGGATGATCCCGCATTTTGAAAAGATGCTGTATGACAACGGGCCATTATTGTCTCTATATAGTCAGGCATGGAAAATCAAGACACTAAAGACCGGGACCAGCCCTGTATTTTTTGATACTGTCTGCGAAACGGCAGATTGGTGCATACGAGAGATGCAATCAAGCGATGGCGGTTATTATTCATCACAGGACGCGGACTCAGAAGGCAGTGAAGGCGGATTTTTTGCCTGGACAGATAGAGAGCTAGACACACTGTTAAGTCAATGCGATGAAGAAGCAGACATCAGCCCTGAAACAGTCAAACTGTTCCAACAGCGATTCGGCCTCGACAGGCCCGCAAATTTCGAAGGCAGCTGGCACTTGCACGGCTACAGGCAAACATCTGCGTTAGCTGAAGAACACAAACTGAATGCCGATACACTGCGCCATCAATTTACATTAATCCGGCGACATATGTTTCAGCAGCGCGAAAAACGCACGCATCCCGAAACAGACACTAAAATACTGACCGCCTGGAACGGGCTTATGATCCATGGCATGTCGGTTGCAGGCAGACTGCTTGAAAACCAGGACTATGTCGCCTCAGCATCGCGCGCCGCGTATTTTATAAAAGATTACTGCTGGCTAAAAAATCAGCTCTACGCCAATTATAAAAATGGCAAAGCCACACATAGAGGGTATGTCGATGATTACGCCTTTCTTCTCTACGGCTTACTGGAGCTACTGCAGAGCAAGTGGGACAACGCACTTTATGAATGGGCATTGCAGCTGGCAGATAAACTGCTGACAGACTTTCAAGACTCGAACTACGGTGGCTTTTTTTTCACCAGTCATGAACATGAATCGTTGATACAGCAGCTGAAGAGTTTCAGTGATGACGCCATACCCTCAGGCAATGCCATTGCTGCCTATGCATTAAACCGGTTAGGCTACCTGTCCGGCCGGCAACAATACATCGAAGCCGCGGGAAACTGTCTTAAATCGGCCTGGTCTTCGATAAATCACAGCCCTGTTTCACACTGCGCCTTATTAAACACACTAAGCGAATACCTGTCTCCGCCCGATATTCTCATCATAAGAAGCCAGCCGGGCAATAAAGACAAATGGGCAACTCTTGCGCAACAGTATTATTTACCATTCACCCTGATATACGATATTCCTGCAGACCAGACACCGCATGCCACACTCAGCGATAAAACCGCCGCAGAAAATACTCTCGCCTACCCGTGCAGCGGCATGACATGCCACAAGCCCATCAAAAACCCAGCTGAACTGCACCGCTATCTGCAAAATAATCATGCGGAATAACAGTTATCGCGTTTTGGAATAAATACATGAAAAGCGCCTAAAAGCACCGAACACACAGCACCTTTTAGATTAAATACAAATTGAAACAGCAAAAACAACACCTTAGGAATTTGCAATATTGAATACTTTAGGTGTATGGTTGTATCCTCTGAATTCTGTATAGTCAGAAGACTGTCTTACTTATCACCAATATAAATACTATCAACTGAGGATAAAAACATGGCTGATCGCAAACTAACCATCATTGCTACAAAGGGTACCCTGGACTGGGCTTATCCTCCTTTCATTCTGGCTTCTACTGCTGCAGCCCTGGGCATGGAAGTATCAATCTTTTTTACTTTCTACGGCCTGAACCTGCTTCTGAAAGACACCAACAAGCTTAAGATTACACCGACAGCTGCACCTGATATGCCAATGAAAATGCCATGGGGCCCAAAATGGTTCAAGAGCATCGACTTCGG
>JAJRUQ010000116.1 GCA_024277705.1 Gammaproteobacteria bacterium | reverse complement strand
TGGAAACACCAATACCCTGAAGCACTGAAGACATTAGTTATTCATCCTCATCAAAGCGGTTATTAATTAAGCTTGTTAGCGCGTTCACGCAAGCCTGTGAATCATCACCATCAATATGCAGGGTAATTGAGCTGCCTTTAGCTGCAGCCAGCATCATCACACCCATAATACTTTTACCATTAATGCGCTGGCCATTTTTTTCCACATCGACATGGCTGGAAAAACCGGATGCGATACTGACAAATTTTGCGGCTGCTCTGGCATGTAGCCCGAGCTTATTTATAATTTCTATATCCTGAGTGATGGCTTCCATTAGTATGGTTCTTCCTGGCACTCGCATAGTAATATACCGTCGTGTCCACCGCTAACCGCTTTTAGTGCCAGGCTTTCCATATTGAGATCAGGGTAATTTAATATGCGTACCAGCATAGGTAAATTGAGCCCGGCAATTAACTTGCAGTTAAACGTTCCACAGAACTGCTTGGCGATATTGGACGGTGTTGAGCCATAAATGTCAGTAAGAATAAGCACGCCATTTCCCGTGTCGAGGTTATTCAGATAGTCTGCTGCCTGAGATGTAATGTCATCTAGCGGGGCGTCCAGTGGAACTTCTACTGTATGAACCGTTAGCGGGCAGGTGTCGAGCATTTTTCCTGCTGTCTCCAGCAGGCTGGATGCAATGTTTTCATGTGTAATTAGTAGTATGCCAACACTCATAGTATGCGGTTTTTTATATTGTTAGTTTTCATCTGTTCGTTTGTTTTTTTCACAACTTTATTTTCCTACTCCATCTCACGGTGGCGTAGTGAAACACCGGGAAAACGCGAGGCGAAGTGATTGCTTAACTGCTCTGCAATATAAACTGAACGGTGCTGGCCACCAGTGCAACCAATTGAAATAGTCAGATAGTAGCGGTTTTGTTCGGCAAACTTTGGTATCCAGTATTCCATAAAATCACGAATATGTTCAAACATAACGGTAACATCTTCCTGCGTTTTAAAAAAATTCTGTACTTCAGTATCCTGCCCGGTCAGTGGGCGCAGAGCAGGTTCCCAGTGCGGGTTTGGCAGGCAGCGCACATCGAATACAAAATCTGAATCAGTAGGCGTGTTGTGCTTAAAACCAAAGGACTGGATAAGAATAGACAGTTCCTGATTGGGGCGTGAGATAATACGGTCTTTTACCAGTGATCTTAGCTGATGCACGTTTGTGTGGGTGGTATCCAGACACAGATCAGAGTCATGAGAAACCGGTAATAAAAGATTGCGCTCTATGTCTATGGCTTCTGCCAGAGGTATGCCTTTTTTGGTTAGCGGGTGGCGGCGGCGCGTGTCACTGAAACGTTTTATCAATTCATTGATTTCAGCCTGAAAGTAAATAACTTCAACTTCAATGCCTTTGGCTTTTATGGTTTTAATTATCTGGTTAAAAGACTTAAGATCACTGGCTCCACTACGTGCATCAATACCGACAGCTATTTCATTGTATATTTGCATATGCTGGTTGTTAATGTGATCAGTAAAGTCGGTTAACAGACCAAGGGGGAAGTTATCGACACAATAAAACCCTTCATCCTCAAGAGTATGCAGGGCGACAGTTTTACCTGATCCGGAAAGACCGCTTATTATAATTAATTTCATTTTCTGATGTGTTTTGACATTTGGTTTTTAAATATTATATTTTTGTTAAAAGAAGCAAATTAAAAGCTGTGTTTTTATTTAACAGGACCTGTTTCAGGTTAACGTCTATGTTATAGCTGTTTTTGTGTTTTCATCAGCTGTTGTTGTCTCAGTATAAACTCATCACTGGCATTGTGTCCGTTTTCTATCAGAATATGATTGCGCACCGCCGCTTCGACCATAACGGCCAGATTTCGGCCTGATGCTACCGGTAATTTGATTTCTGTTATCGGCACATCCAGTATGGTTTTAATAGAGCGTGAGCCGTATAAACGGTCCAGCTGTTGCTGATCTTCAGGCGTCATGCGCTCCAGATGAATAACCAGACGAAGGTGCTTATTGGGCTTAATGGCATTTTCGCCATACATGGCACGAATATCAAGTACCCCCAGTCCCCTTACTTCCATAAAGTTTTTCAGCACTGCGGGGCAGCTACCATCAAGTAAATTGGGGCCAATGCGGGTAAATACCGGTGCGTCATCAGCAATCAGGCGGTGGCCACGGGTGATGAGTTCCAGTGCCAGCTCACTTTTGCCTACGCTACTTTCCCCGGTAATTAAAATACCGCTACCCATAACCTCCATAAATACCCCGTGTAAGGTGATTTTTTCGGCGAGTAAATCTGCAAGATAAAAACGGATAGAATCAATAAAATTGCCGCTATCCAGATCGCTTTGAAACAGCGGGGTCATTTTTTTATCGGCAAGTTGTAATATTTCCGGCGTTACGGCTTGCCCATTGGTGAATACAATCGCTGCAGTGCGGCGTGAAAATATTTCATCTAAAGACCGGTTTGTCTGTTGCCTGAGCTTGTTCAGGTAGTGCCATTCTTTTTTGCCAATAACCTGTATTCGGTTAGGGTGAATTAAATTCAAGTGGCCTACCAGTGTCGATTGCTGGTTTAGATGTAGCGATTTTTTAATGGGGCGTGAGGCATGCGCCTTTCCGGCAAGCCATTTTATATCAATGTTTTTTTGCAGATAGTGGAATAAATCCAGAGGTGTTAACTGTTCAACCATGCCGGGTTATCCTGTGTTCAGGATGCGACCTGATGAGCCTGAGACCAGCCCGATAAAAGCGTGTATAGCTCGTCATTTGTACTACAGCTACGCAGCTGTTCACAAAACTGGGTGTCACTAAACATACCGGCCAGTGCCGCAAGAATTTGCAGATGTTCATCTGTGCATTGTTTCGGCACCAGCAGACCAAATAATAGATCAGCGGGCTTAGAGTCCGGGCTATCAAAATCAACGCCCTGATCAAGCTTGATAAAACATCCCAGAGTAATTGATAAGCTATTTAGTGGTGTGCCCGAAGAGCTGTCATCCTGTGAAGACAAACGTCCATGGGGCAGGGCAACACCATGTCCCAGGCCGGTTGAGCCCAGACGTTCTCTTTCTATTAACTGATGAAAAATATCAGTGGAATCTACACCCGCTATACCCGATGCAAGTAAATGGCTAAGTGACTCAAGCGCACGTTTCTTGCTGTTAATGCCAGTAAGGCACTGTACTCGATCGGGGGTAATTAGCTGGCTGATTTCCATTTTATTTATTCTTCAATATCCACCGGTGGAAGAGTATCTTTCTGGTGGTGGTCAGTTATTTTTTCCTTGTGCTTTTTAACCTGTCGATCAAGCTTGTCAGTGAGGCTGTCGATAGCTGCGTACATATTATCTTCAGTGCTTTCAGCAAAAATATTATTGCCGCGCATATTGATAGTTGCTTCAGCTTTATGGCGTACATTTTCTACGGTAAGAATTACGTGAGTATTTGTCACCTTATCGAAGTGACGCTCAATGCGTTGCATTTTTTCATTTACATAGTTGCGAAGTGAATCGGTAATTTCTATGTGGTGCCCGGTTAGGTTAAGTTGCATAAGGACTCCTTAAGTGCAGTTTATACTGTCAGATCTGTTATACAGTTCTACAGGCGTTTACGTTCATTTGATGGCGGTATCATCATGGCTTCGCGATATTTTGCCACAGTTCTACGTGCCACGTTTATACCCTGGTCTACCAGTAAGTTGGCAATTTTATTGTCACTTAATGGTTTTCTAGGTTCTTCACTTTCAATCAGCTTTTTTATCATGGCTCGAATGGCCGTAGCTGAACATTCTCCACCATCTGAGGTACTCACATGGCTGGAAAAAAAGTATTTAAATTCAAATACACCTTTAGGTGTATGCATATATTTTTGCGTAGTGACCCTGGAAATGGTTGATTCATGCAGTTCAAGCTCTTCTGCAATCTCACGTAATACCAGTGGCTTCATGCCTTCTTCACCGTAGTCGAGAAATGTTCGCTGGTGTTCAACTATGGAGGTGGCTACCCGCATTAATGTTTCGTTACGACTTTGCAAACTTTTAATAAACCAGCGAGCTTCCTGCATGTTATTTTTCATGAAGGTATTATCATCGCTTTGTTTACCGCGTTGTATATAGGACGCATAGGTCGAGTTAATCCGTAGCTTTGGAGCCGTTTCTCCATTTAATCTGACATTCCAGCGACCATCCGTTTTTGTCACAAACACATCCGGTACAACATACTGTGTAGATGACAGACTAATATTACCACCTGGCTTGGGGTTTAATGTCTGAATAAAGCGAATAATATCAGCTAATTCATCATCAGTAATACGATTATAACGTTTTAGCTTTGCATAGTCGTGGTTGCCCAGCAAATCCAGATGATCTTTTACAATCTGTCTGGCTTTTTTTAGCACAGGAAGTTCATTTATTTTGAATGGTTCCATCTGTAGTAGCAGGCATTCTTTTAGATTTCTAGCGGCGATACCAATGGGGTCAAAATGTTGTATCAGGTGCAGTACTGCATCGACTTCATCCAGATCTATTTCCAGGTCGTCAACCAGTCCGGAATGAATATCTTCAACCGACTCCTGCAGATAGCCATCCTCATCGATACCGTCAATAATGGCCAGCCCTATCGTTCTATCCACGTCGCTCATTGTGGTGACCAGTAGCTGATCGAGCAGGTGGTCAATCAGGGCGCTATCTGTACTGCACTGATTTTCGAGAAATTCTCTGGCCTTGTCATCATCACCGGAAGAGGTGGCTGTATTGGATAGTGTTGGCTCATAAATGTCGTCCCATTGGGAGTCGACAGGGAGCTCATCCGGCATATCCTGAGAGTTGTTAAGGTCTACGTCCTGAGCAGCCGCATCATTTTGCAGGTCGGTGACTTCAATGCCATCGACAGTTTCGGATTGATTGCCATTCTCATCTGTATTGTCATCGGCTTTCTGTTTGCTGTCTTCCAGAGGGTCAGGGGTTGAGCTTTCCTCCTCAACTTCCAGCATGGGGTTAGACTCAAGTACTTCCTGTATTTCTGTCTGTAACTCCAGTGTGGATAACTGCAGAAGGCGTATTGCCTGCTGTAGTTGAGGGGTCATTGTGAGTGACTGGCCGATGCGTAATTGTAGGGATTGCTTCATTCTTATAGATTAAAACTTCTTATTGTTTTCCTACAGTGTACTTCAAAATTCAGGCTTATGCAGAAGTTGTGCCATAAAATTTTAGATTAAAATCCCGCCTGGGAATCTTCTGCTTTGGCCGGTATTTATTACAATGCCGGCTACCTGCGTGTTAACGATTATTATACCTTAAGTTATAGACTAAAATTTTGACCTAGATAAACATCTTTCACTTGTTGGTCCTCTAAAACAGCTTGTGGGCTACCTTCGGCAATGACCTCTCCAGAGCTTAAGATGTAGGCTCGTTCGCAGATACCCAGTGTTTCACGGACATTATGATCGGTAATGAGCACGCCGATATTTTTTTCGGTTAACTGTTTGATAATACGTTGAATTTCCAGTACCGATAAGGGGTCTACCCCGGCAAATGGCTCATCAAGGAGTATAAATTCGGGTTCCGCCGCCAGAGCTCTGGCTATTTCAACCCGGCGACGTTCTCCACCTGACAGGCTGATGCCGGTATTATCGCGAATATGATCAATCTGTAATTCATTTAGAAGGTTCTGTAAGCGTAAATTACGTTGTTTTTTATTTAACTCTGCGCGGGTTTGTAATATAGCAAGAATATTGTCAGCAACCGTGAGTTTACGAAATACTGAGGCTTCCTGAGGTAAATAACCGATACCCAGTTTTGCCCGGTTGTGCATCGGCAGGTGGGTGATGTCCTGCTGATTCAGAGTAATGATGCCTTCATTAACGGGAATGAGCCCGACCATCATATAAAAACTGGTGGTTTTACC
>JAJRUQ010000115.1 GCA_024277705.1 Gammaproteobacteria bacterium | reverse complement strand
GTTTTTTTTGCTGGGTTTTATGCTGTTCGTGCAGATGTCATTGCAGATTGGCGACACGGTGTATTTTGTCGAAGCCGGTCGGCACGTCAGTTATGAAATGCGCGATGTCTTAACCGATGCTTCGGGGCTGTTTATGACAGCGGTGACGAAACACGGGTTTTTTATCGCGTTGAGTTACGTGCTGGCTCTGGTCGTTATTTTTATTATTTTAAAGCAGGCGAAAAAGACGGTGGTGTTTTTTAATGACCGGCCTTTTGTGGCAGAATTTAAGCTAAAGCATGAAGTCAGTCTTTTTGTCATTTTATTGTTATCGGTGATAATTGTGCGTGGTGGTGTTACCGGCTTGCCGCAAAGTGTGATCTCTGCGTTTAAGATCGGTGACGCACAACAGGCTATCATTACTATGAACGGTGCATATAGTGTGGTCTATGGCGCGATTAACAGTCAAAAAGAAATCAGCCAGGTTGTAGTTAAACGGCCACCGGGTACCGATGTTAATAATATTATGCGTACTTTATATCCGGTAACAGCGGATTTCTCAGCGTCTGCTAAAGCTGTGAAAAAACACAACCTGGTTTTTATCTTAATGGAAGGCTGGCCTGCGGATATGATGTCAGCCTATGGTTATGAAAAACAGACCACACCTTTTTATGCGTCACTGAAAAAGAAAGGTATCGCGCCACTGGGTGTTATCTCGGGTGGCGTGCGCACAACAGAAGGTATTTATGCCATCTTCTGTTCGCAACAAAACCCGCTGGGAAAAACGGTTGCGCAGACCAGTTTGCAAAATAACCATTACCGCTGCCTTCCTGATATTTTGAAGCAGCAGGGCTGGCACACAGCTTTTTTTCAAGGCTCGCATAAAGAAACCAGTGGCACAGGCGCGTTTGCACAGAGTCTGGGCTTTAGTGAAAGTTATGCAAAAGAAGACCTGCCGCCAGGGCGTTACGAACACAACTACTGGGGCGCGCACGATCCGGATATCTATGATTTTGTGCTGGATAAACTGGACAAAATGCCGCAACCATTTTTAATCGGTGTTAATACAAATAGCACGCATGATGTTCAGATGCCTGAAGGTGAGAAAGCTTTTTTTGAGGGTGACAGCAGAGAGCATAAGCATCAGAGTATTTTGCGTTTTGCGGATCAGTCAATGCAGGCGTTTTTTGAAAAGATTAAACACAAGTCTTATTATAGAAATACGATTTTTGTGCTGCTGTCTGATCATACTGGTGGCACGCATAAGAGCACGGCAGCACGGTATTTTATTCCCGGCATCATCTATGCAGAAAATCTTCTGCCTGAGGCTACCTTCAAGCGTTATGTTTCGCAGCGCGACTTTTCGCCGACCGTGCTGGATATTCTGGGGCTTCCAGCATCAGCATCGTTTGCTGGAAAATCTTTCTGGTCGAAGTCTGTATTGACGACCGAAGATGATGTGCATTTTGCTGATTATTTTGACTCCGGTACCATTGGCTGGCTGAATAAAAACCAGCTGGTGGAAACCAATGTTGCTAATCCGGCGGAGATGAAATGTTATTCGCTTGATGAAGGCTTGGTGAATGCGCGCTCGATTGCTTGTGACGAAGAATATAAAACGCAATCAATAAACTCATTAGTATTTACATCGTACAGTCAGCATCTATTATTCACTGGACAAACACGAACCTTCCATGAATTTGACAGGCAGTAATATCAGCTTATCTGTAGCGGTCATTAGAAGATATTAATTATGAGTTTTAAAGTTATCGATGCAGTCATCTCACCTAAAGGTCAGCTGGAAACTCTGTCGCAGTTTGAGGTCAGTCGGATATTAAACACCAGTGAAGGTGAGTTAGGTCGGGTGTTTCGTAATTGCTCGCTGGCAGTTTTAAACTGTGGATGTGCCATTGATGATGGTATCGAACTGCTGGCGCGTTACCCCGATTTTTCAATTGATGTTATCCAGCGTCAACGTGGCATAAAGCTATCGCTTAAAAATGCACCGGCCATTGCTTTTGTTGATGATGAGTTGATTGCTGGTATTAGCGAGCACCTGTTTACCGTGTTACGTGATGTGATTTACGTGCACAATAAAATTGTTAACTCGCCACGCTTTAACCTGGGTGAATCGATTGATGTGACCAATGCGGTATTTCATATTCTGCGTAATGCACATGTTTTTATTCCCCGGCTGGAGCCGAATCTGGTGGTTTGCTGGGGCGGGCACTCTATCGGCAATGTTGAGTATAAATATACCAAAGAAGTTGGTTATGAGCTGGGTTTGCGTAATCTGGATATCTGTACCGGCTGCGGCCCCGGTGCGATGAAGGGGCCGATGAAAGGCGCAACCATTGGTCATGCCAAGCAACGTACCGGTATCGGTCGATATATTGGTCTGACCGAACCGGGCATCATTGCGGCGGAATCACCGAACCCGATTGTGAATAAGCTGATCATCATGCCGGATATTGAAAAGCGGCTGGAAGCCTTTGTGCGTACCGGTCATGGCATCGTGGTGTTTCCCGGCGGCGCTGGCACGGCTGAAGAAATACTTTATATACTGGGTATCTTATTGCACCCGGACAATGCCTCGGTGCCGTTTCCATTGATCTTTACCGGGCCGGAGTGTGCCGAAGATTATTTTAAACAGATCAACCGTTTTTTGCTGGATACCCTGGGCCTGGCCGCGC
>JAJRUQ010000114.1 GCA_024277705.1 Gammaproteobacteria bacterium | reverse complement strand
CATCGCGTTATTTTAAGTTATGAAGCTGAAGCTGATGGCATTACCCCTGATAAATTTATTCAGGAGCTCATTGACCGCGTTGCCGTACCCTAAAAACACATCCACAGATGAACACAGATAGACACAGATAGACACAGATTAAAACCAGGCCACAAAGTAAATCGTTTAGCATTTATCTGTGGATAAATAGTTATGAGTCACAATACTGAAAATCAAGCCGAAGGCATTACCTGGATAAGTGCGCAATCGCTTATCAAACTGCGCCTGCAGGCCAACCAGATACCACTGGATAGCGGAAAAATACATGCCAAACAGGGCGGCGCCTATCTGTCATCGTTTAAAGGCCGTGGCATGGAGTTTGACGAATCCCGTATTTATCAGTCAGGTGATGATATTCGTAACATGGACTGGCGGGTAACCGCACGTACCGGCAGTGCACACACAAAAACCTTTAAAGAAGAACGTGAACGCCCGGTTATTCTCTGGCTGGATTTATGCCCGTCAATGATGTTTGCTACGCGTAACAAATTCAAAGCGGTTATTGCCGCAGAAATTGCCAGCCTGCTGGCATGGAGTGCCGCCAATAACAACGACCGTGTTGGTGGTTTAATCTTTTCCCCTGATGAACAACTGGTGATCAAACCACGGCGCGGAAAAAAAGCGGTACTGGATTTTATCGGGCGTTGTGTAAGACATTCTGCATGGTCACACAGTCCGCAACCTTCAAAAAATAAAACACCCGCCGCAATAAAAAATTCGGCAGTTGCCAGCCTGAGAAAAATCACTCATCCCGGCAGCCTGATTTTCATGATCAGCGATTTCCGGCAGCTGCAGGAAAAAGATTATTCTCACATTGCCAATACCTCAAGAAACAACGATATTATTTTTATCCATATCTCTGACCCGTTTGAAGTCAAATTGCCCGTTTCAGGCTTGCTCAAGGTCAGTGATGGCAACCATGAACAGCAGATTCAAACTGCCAGTAAAAAAATCAGGGAGCAGTACCACCAGCGTTATCTCGATCAGCAGCAACAGCTGGAAACATTCTGCCGCAAAAACCGGATTCATTTAGTCCCGGTTTCAACACAGGACAATGTGCTGGAAAAAATCAAAGCCGGCCTCGGCATCAAAGGCAGCACCAGCCCCGGCACCACTCGAAAAACACAATACCGCTCTGCGTAATAAAACAACTGGTTATAAACATGAACGAGCAGGCATTGAACCCCGACCCCGCAGCAGCACAAACTTTTGATCCCCAGACATTAAATCTACGGGATATACACTTGCCTGAAGCTGTTTCCTGGTGGCCACCGGCAGCCGGCTGGTGGCTGTTGCTGGCAGGGTTTATTCTGCTGCTGATCATCATCGTCATGGCAAGAAAAATTTATCTCAGCCGCCAGCTGAAACGGGATATTTCATCTGAAATCAAGCTTATCAAACAACAGTTTCAACAAACACAAAATAAATCCGAGCTGGCGAAAGCACTGTCGGTATTGTTACGCCGTGCCAGCATATCGTATTTTCCAGGTGAAAATATTGCCGGTCTCACCGGCGAAAACTGGCTGGCTCTACTTGATAAAACCAGTCATTCGCAAGCGCTTCAATTTCAAAGTGATACCGGCAAGGCTCTCATTACCGCACCCTATCAGACAGCAGAATCACTGGCAGACTTTGATGCACAGGCATTGATACAACTGTGTGAGTCATGGTTACTGTCGACCCATGCCAAACAGTCTGTCGTCCGCCAGGAGATAAAACACTGATGCTTACGTTTATCTGGCCCTGGGCATTTTTGCTGTTACCTTTACCACTGATTTTTCGCCTGATATTGCCGCGTGCGCTGCACAGCAGTGATGCGGCACTTAAAATCCACAACATTACTGACTTTCAACAACACGACGGTGCATCACTGCTGTACGATAAAAAACGCTGGCCACTGCTGCTGTATACGCTGGCCTGGATTTTTCTGATTATTGCCAGCGCCAGACCACAATGGACAGGGGATACCGTTGAACTTCCGGTCAGCGGTCGTGACCTGATGCTGGCCATTGATATTTCAAAAAGCATGGACTTGCCGATACGCCATAATTCACGTTCGGTAAGCCGGATCACGGCAACAAAAGCAGTCGCCAGTGCGTTCATTGAAAAACGTGTGGGTGACCGTATCGGGCTTATCCTGTTTGGCGATCAGGCCTATGTACAGTCACCGCTAACCTTTGACCGGACCACGGTGAACATTTTATTACAGGAAGCCGTCACCGGCCTTGCCGGCCAGGCAACGGCCATTGGTGATGCCATCGGGCTTGCAGTAAAACGTCTGAGCAGGCAACAGAAAGCCCAACAACAACTGAGCAAAAATAAAGCTGCAACTAAAAACATCGACAATGATCGCGTCTTGATATTGTTAACTGACGGTGTCAGCAACCGCGGTGAAATCACGCCGTTAAAAGCCGCCGGACTTGCCGCAAAAAAAGGTTTAAAAATACATACCATCGGCATTGGCAACCGCGGTTCCAGAGAACTTGATGAAGTTACCCTGAAAAAAGTGGCGGCCATTACCGGTGGCCAGTATTTTCGCGCATACAGTACTGCTGATCTACAACAGATTTACGAATTACTCGACCAGCTGGAACCGGTCGAAAAAGAGGTAAAAAGCTATCGTCCGATAAAAGCGTTATTTTATCTGCCGTTAACCGCAAGTTTTATTATCGCCGCATTGCTTGCTTTATTGCTGTATGCACCCCTGTTATCTCTTCGTTCCATTTTTTCCAAACAGAGTATTACTCAGCTGAAAAAAAACTCGCATGAATGAACTGATCAACAATGCTGAATTTATCCTGGCACAGCTGCACTTTTTACGTGCCGGCTGGTTTTATGCTTTTATTCCGTTACTGATGTTGCTGCTGTTACTGTTAAAGAAAACACAAAGCAATAAAAAATGGCGTAACATTATTGATGCGCAACTACAGCCCTTTGTTTTACATCCATCGCCACTCACCAAACAGCGGCGCTATCCTTTACTGCTGACATTCATTGCCGCCAGTTTATGTATTACCGCGTTAGCAGGCCCTACCTATAAAAAACTGCCGCAACCTGTTTACCGGGAACAGTCTTCGCTGGTGGTACTACTGGACCTGTCACAATCCATGAATGCCACCGACATAAAACCAAGCCGCCTGCAGCGCGCCAAACTGGAATTACTGGACATACTGCAGGCACGAAAAACCGGGCAGACAGCATTAATCGTTTATGCGGCGGATGCCTTTGTGGTGACACCGCTTACCGATGACAATGCAACCATTGCTAACCTGGTGCCATCACTGCAAACCGAAATGATGCCGGCTCAGGGCAGTAACCTGTCACGGGCATTAAGCAAAACTTTTTCATTGTTTACCCAGGCCGGTATCATTCATGGAGATATTCTAGTGATCACCGACGGTATTCATACACGCGATGAAGCCGCTATTGAAAAAGTACGTTCGCTGGGACACCGCCTGTCTATTTTTGGCATCGGCACGGCTGAAGGCAGCCCGATACCACTGGACGGTGGTTTTCTGCAGGACAAAAATGGCGCTATCGTTATCCCCGGACTACAGCGCGAAAAATTACAACGCTATGCCCTTAAAGGTGGCGGTTTATACACCGGCATTGCTGCCAATGACGATGACATCAATAAATTAAGTGCCTTGTTTCAGTCTTCCGAAGTTAAACAAAACACCGGCAATAACGACTTAAACGCTGACATCTGGCAGGAAGAAGGCCACTGGTTATTATTACCTCTGATCTTTTTTGCCGCCTTATGGAGCAGAAAGGGCTGGATTGCCGCAGTGATACCTTTCGCCATCCCGTTTTTGCTGGTGACCACCGTCATCGGCATGCCCGCAACCGCCCATGCAGAAAGTGCCGCGAAAACACCGCCATTAATCGATACCGGCAACCTGTGGTTTAGCCCCGACCAGAAAGCCATGAAAGCCTTTGCCAAAGGCAAGACCAAAGAAGCCGCTGAAACCTTTACCCGGCCTGAGTGGAAAGCCAGTGCTTATTACCGTGCCGGTGATTACCAGGCCGCCGCCAAAACACTGGAAAACCATACAGACAGTGAGTCTCTTTATAATAAAGCAAATGCTCTGGCTAAACTTGGCAAGTTTGAACAGGCCATTAAAGCTTACGATAAAGCGATTGAAAGTGATGCCGACAATGAAGATGCTAAATATAATCGCGAGCAGGTAAAACAGGCGCTGGAAAAACAACAGCAGCAACAGCAAAACGAGCAGCAGAATGATCAACAACAGGATAATCAGCAGCAGGACAGCGAACAGAAGGATACTGAAAACAGCGATGCTAATCAGCAAAATGATGAGCAACAGCAAGACCAACAAAATAAAGATCAGCAAGAAGGTGGCAATAAAGAATCGCAGCCGGACTCTCAGGACAGCTCCACTGACAGTGATCAACAGCAAAACCAGGAAGAAAAATCCGGTGAATCATCATCTGAAGCGAAAAACAATGACAGCGACAAACAAAACGAAAACAACCAACAACAAAATTCAGCACAGGATCAACAACGCGAACAAACTGAAAATGAACAGTTGAAAAACCGTGATGCTGATGCTGAAAAAAAACAGCAGCAACAGGAAATGCAGCAATACCAGCAGGATCAACAGGACCAGCAGCAACAGGATAATGAGCAAAACAAGCAGCAACAGCAAAGCGAAACGATTGAAAATTAAGACAGTGACAAAAAACCTGCAGAAATTGAAGTGAACCCGATAGAAGCCTCAATAACTGAAGAGGAAAAAGCCACCGAACAATGGCTAAAAAGAATTCCGGATGATCCTGGCGGTTTATTACGCCGCAAGTTTTACTATCAGTACCAGCAAATACCTAACCAGAAAGATGACAACGAGCCATGGTAATCAATAATATGGTAAACAATACAAGCACCCATCACCAGCTAAGCAACAAGTTCAGCAAACACCTTTTGTTATCATTGCTGATACTTTTAACATTAAACTTAATGGCTTTTGATGCTCTGGCAAAAGCGGCAAACATTACCGTCACCACCAGCCGCAACCCGGTTTCACTGGATGAATCCTTCCAGTTAATTTATTCCGTTAACAGCGGTTTCTTTTCCAGCGCGGTGGATGGTGATCCGGATTTTTCTCCTATCGACAAAGACTTTGAGATTTTGAGCAGCAGCCAGTCCATGAACTCAAGTTACATAAACGGTACCTGGAAGCAGACAAAGTCATGGAAACTCATGGTTATTGCCAAAGATGTCGGTACCTTTACCATACCACCTGTTCACTTTGGTAAAGACATCAGCCCGGCGATTCAGATCACGGTAAGCAACGCGACCTCATCCGGTGCCACATCACCTAAAAACCAGTCAACCGTACCGGCCAAAATATTTCTGGAAACAGAAATGGATAAAAAAACCGGCTGGGTACAATCGCAGTTTATCTACACCGTGCGTTTAATGCGTACCGTTAGCATAAGCAATGCTTCGCTGTCCGACCCCGTCAGCACGGATGCCGACGCGATTATAAAAAAGATCAGTGAAGATAATTATCAAAAAATACGTAACGGCGTCAGCTATGAAGTTTTTGAGCGCCGATATGCTATTTTCCCGCAAAAAAGCGGCGAGCTGAAAATCAACCCGCTTACCTTTGAAGGCCGTGTTAATGCAACACAGCCTCGCACTATTTTCGACCAGTTTCGCATGAGTGGGCAGTTGAAGCGCTTGCGCAGCAGGGCAGTAGCGTTCACCGTCAAACCGGCGCCGGAAAACATCAATCTGCAGGACTGGCTGCCAGCCAGCAATGTACAACTACAGGAACAATGGTCCAGTGACATTAATAATCTCAAAGCCGGTGAACCGGTAACGCGCACCATCATTATTTCAGCCGAAGGTTTAACCGGTATCCAGTTACCTGAACTGGCATTTGACAAGATTAACGGGGTAAAACAATACCCGGATAAAGCTATTGTTGAAGACAGAAAAAACGGCAACGGCATTACCGGCCTGAAACAAATCAAGATTGCATTAATACCCGGTGACGCAGGATCTTACACCCTGCCTGAAATCAAACTGTTATGGTGGAATACCCGAACCAACCAAAAAGAAATCGCCACATTACCGCCACAGGTTTTAACCGTTAGCGGCAGCGTTGCCAGCAATAACGTTATCCCTGAGCCTCCCCTGTTGCCGCAGACCAACACAACCGCATTACCTGAAACAGGCAGTACCGATAATCGTCCAGTAAATCTGCAAGGTTCAGCGCAACCCTACTGGAAATGGCTGGCTGTCTTTTTTGCACTCGCCTGGCTGTTAACCCTTATGCTGTACATTAAAAAACCATCGGCCAGCGCCATAGCAAAAACAGAAAATACAAAAACCACGTCCAGTTTACTAAAAAAGGCGACAGCAACGGTTAAACAACATCTTAAAGATAATCATGCAGCGAACACAAAAAATGCGTTAATTGCGTGGGCTAAACTGTTTTATTCTGATAACAATATTAGCAATTTATCCATGATCACGGCTTACTGTTCAACACCGTTAGGCGATCAGATCAAACAGCTGAATCAGGCACTTTATAATCCGGAAAAACCCGAGTGGAGTAATAAGGATTTATTGCAGGCCTTTAACGAGGAACCGTTGTATCAGCAACAGAAAGACGGACAGACTTCTGTCTTAAAACCTTTATATAAACTGTAGCCGTTGTGACCTGACCGCCAATCAAAACAGGGTACCCATACCCGGAATAAGGCATAGGTCTATGGATGGACGATATCAGGGTAATGCAAGAGCCATTACCAAGGGGCGATTATCAAGGATGCAAATAAGCAAAGATACTATCAAGTCTGCTGAAAGGATACCCGTTATTCAGAATCATCAACCGCAGGGATGCGGGCGTCGAGCTACATGGAGGTATTTACCGCGTATTCTGAATAATGGGTATCCATTTCATGTTCCCAGGTAATAACTATTTTTTGTTTGCGCCTTTCGCGTCTCTCGCGGCAAAAATTATTTTAATTTCATATACACTGAGAAATTAGCGGCACAAAAAAAACAGGCAGCGACTTAGCCGCTGCCTGTTTTTTTAGTTAGCCCGAAATAAAACTAGGCTGTTTTTGCAGATCTTCTGGCCACGCCAACCAGACCTAACAAACCAGAACCGAACAACCAGACAGCCGCAGGCACAGGCACCGCAGAAACCATGACAAACTGGTTACTGAAACTAGCCGCGCCGGTTGCAAAATCCGTTACACTGGCACAATCGAAGCCAATACCACACTCGGCAAAAGGTCCAGGTCCAGCCACATAATCAAACATGCTATTTCCAGCACCGATACCTTCTATCGCCCCGGTAAGACCATCACCCAGAGGGCCACTAGGTAAATCGTAAACAAAACCCCATAAATCAGCAAAACCCAGGGTAAAAGCTGAAACCAGGCTGTTACCGGAAAAACTCATGGTAAAATTAGTGAGTTCACCATTAAAGGAAGTTAACTGACCATCATTATCCAGATCCTCACCGGCAAAGGTTCCACTGATGGTCGCACCTTCATCATAACCATCCTGTGTGAAGTTAAAGCTGACAGGAGCCGCATTTGCCGAACCAGCAGAGGCCAATAAAAGTAAAACTAAATATTTTTTCATCATTTTCATCCATTAAACACCCTGATTTAAAAATGTCAGACCAGACAGGGTAAAACCGGAACCTGACACAATAGAAATAAGCGGCTTATAACAATATCTCTTAATATTGTTTAAGCCCACCGAAACTATAAGCAATATTCACGCCAGAAAACATATCTATTTGATTCAAGGATGAATTTTACAATTCTCCGGATAGTAACCGCTAAAAATGTAAATTTTTACGACAACTTTTCTGCTTTACCGACTTTTTCCTGGCGTTTGATTTTCCTGCCCAGTATCGCAGAATAAATACCCCGAAAAATACTGACCTCCCTTTGTGTTGTGTTCGCCCGCTTAAAAAAGCTTTTCAGGCGCCGCATCATCACATCCGGGTTATTCCTGCCAAAAAAACCCAGATGATCCAGTGCTTCATACAAATGCTGGTACATACCTTCCAGCTGGTTCGCATCCGCCAACACATCCTGATAATGCTTTTTCCCTTTCACTTTAGCCGTTTTCTCATCCATTAAAGCCAGCCGGAATTCATAACAAACCACCTGCACCGCTGCTGCTAAATTTAACGAACTGTAATCCGGATTTGTCGGAATGTGTAACAGTGCATTACACTTTTCCATTTCATCATTGCTTAAGCCGCTGTTTTCCCGCCCGAACACAACAGCAATCTCGCCTTGCTCGATATTTTCCAGTGCTTTTTGTATACACTGCCTGGGTTCATAAACCGGCCACTCAATGGTTCGCAACCGGGCACTGGTTCCTGCCACCCAGACACAACCGGCAACCGCCTGTTTTAAATCACTGACCACAATGGCATTATCCAGTATATCAATGGCACCGGCGGATCGACGCAGAGCTTCCAGCGAAGGGTACTCTTTGGGATCGACCAGATACAGTGTCGCTAGCCCCATGTTTTTCATGGCGCGGGCTGCGGCACCAATATTGCCGGGATGTGAGGTGTTTACCAGCACAATACGTATATTTTTTAACCGGGAGAGATTTGATTGCTGTGTCATGGCCCGTATTCTGCTATGCTACGCGAAAAATTAACACCGTTAATTTTATCTTTTTAACCAACGCTCTTTACAAACATGCAACCAATGGTAAATATTGCAGTACGCGCTGCGCGTGCTGCCGGCGACATTATTGTCCGCAACATGGATCGGCTTGATCGCCTTAAAATCGTCACCAAACAAAACAATGATTTTGTCAGCAATGTTGACCACATGGCAGAAGAAATCATTATATCAACCATCCTGCAGGCCTATCCTGAGCATGGCATTGTTGCCGAGGAAAGTGGTACCCAGGCTGAAAACGCTGATTTTCAGTGGATTATCGACCCACTGGACGGTACCACAAACTATCTGCACGGGTTTCCGCAATTTTCTGTTTCTATTGCACTCAAATATAAAGGTCGCCTTGAAGTCGGCGTTATCTACGACCCCATATCACAGGAACTGTTTACCGCTTCTCGTGGCAACGGCGCCATGCTTAACGAAAAGAAAATTCGTGTTACCAGCCACAAAGGCCTGACAAACGCACTGCTTGGCACCGGTTTCCCCTATTATGACCAGAGTTACCTGGATACTTACCTGGAAACCATGAAAGCACTGATGCAGAAAACAGCCGGTATACGTCGACCGGGTTCTGCAGCACTGGATCTTGCCTGGCTGGCAGCTGGCCGTATTGACGGTTTCTGGGAATTTAACCTAAAAGCCTGGGATATCGCAGCCGGTGCGCTTATCGTGCGTGAAGCCGGTGGCATTGTCAGCGACTTTGAAAATAAAAGCGGTTATCTTGAAAGTGGTGACATTATCGCCGCCGCCCCTAAAGTTTTCCCTGAAATGATCCAGATCATTCAGCAAAAAGTAAACGCAAGCACATATCTGAAAAAATAAAATCAAGCGCTAATCTAAATCAGCCAAATGGCGCTAACAAAGAAATCAATAATCTGCTTTTGTTTAACTCTATATACCAAGTATAATAATCACCTTTTTACGGTCTGTCACTAACGATGGATTTGTTTTGTTGCTATTAACGCCAACCGCGCAGGTAATACTATGATATTTGAGTCCTTTGCTGAAAGTCTTTCCTTTTTTTTATGGTCGACATTTATTATTTCCATACTCCTGGGAGTTATTGTTAGTAAAACAAACTTTTGCACTATGGGCGCTGTCTCCGACATGGTCAATATCGGTGACTATGGTCGCTTCAGAGCCTGGTTGCTGGCTATCGCAGTTGCCATACTCGGGGTAAGTATTCTTGAATATATGGGACTGGTGAATGCCACCGATGCCTTCCCTCCCTACCGCGCACCACAGCTGATTTATGTGGAAAACATCCTCGGTGGCATTATGTTTGGTATCGGCATGACCTACGCCAGTGGCTGCGGCAACAAAACCCTGATCAGAATTGGCGGTGGCAACCTGAAATCCATTCTGGTTTTTATCATCATTGCACTTATTGCCTATTACATGACCCCCCCTTTTCCCGACAGCGATAAAACCTTATACAGTGTTTTGTTTTATGACTGGGTAAACCCGCTGGCGATCACCTTGAACAGTAACCAGGACATCGGCACATTAATCGGGGGCAGCGAAAATGCACACACCTTCCGGCTGATAAGCGGTTTAATCATTGCCGCCGGCCTGCTGTTTTATATTTTTAAAGCCGCCGACTTTAGAGGCAGTAAAGACAATATTCTTGCCGGGCTGGCCATTGGCCTCATTATTGTCACCGCCTGGTACACCAGCAGCAACATCAGCATCAATGCTGACGATGACAGCTATTCACTGTCGGAATACTATTCCGAATGGGACATGCTGGCTGATAACGATGAAGGCAAACCCGCCAGCGGTCGTACCTTGAGCGCCCAGTCCTTTACCTTCATTAATCCTATCGGCCAGAGTTACGGTTATGTCAAAGACCGCTTCGCCCCATCCTTATTAACCTTTGGACTGATTTCAGTTTTCGGTGTTATTTTCGGCTCATTATTGTGGTCACTCATCAGTAAATCTTTTCGTTTCGAATGGTTTGTTGATTCCAAGGATTTTTTAAACCATTCCATTGGCGCCATTCTTATGGGGTTTGGTGGCGTACTGGGGCTTGGCTGTACCATTGGACAGGGCATCACCGGTGTCTCGACGCTGGCACTGGGCTCTATTTTAACGCTCATTTCCATCATCTTCGGCAGCGCCTTAACCATGAAAATCCAGTACTACAAACTTGTTTACGAAGATGAAGCCACTTTTGCCAAATGTTTTATCACAGCGCTGGTTGATATGAAATTGCTGCCTTCATCAATGCGTCGTCTTGACGCCATTTAAGGCCGGCCATTAACTGAATGCCGGTTAATAACAAAGAAAATAAACAGATAAAACCATGGTTTGTTTACATTCTGCGCTGTGCCGATAACAGCCTGTATACCGGCATAACGCTGGATCTCAATAAACGGCTGGATGAACATAATGGCATTGAAAAAAACGGTGCCAAATACACTCAGGCCCGGCGACCGGTTAAACTTGTGTATCAGGAAAGCTCAAGTTCCCGCTCAGCTGCCTGTAAACGTGAATGTGTCATCAAACGTCTGAATAAACAACAGAAAGAAAATTTGATTTCGCTATAATTTGTAAAAATAACTTCACTTTATTGACTTACGTCAATTACCGAAAAAACTAAAAATACTACTATAACCCTGTCGCAGGTTTTCATAGTTCCTGCGGCTTGCCTCTGCTAACCCCTCTCTCCTGGAGGTTAGCCCGAGCAGCGTGAGCTGGTTACTCACGCTGCTTTTTTATTGCCTGTACATAAAACAGCCACAAACCTCTAACTGTGGTCAAATCATCCGCTTGCACAAACCGCCACTCTACTCCGGCTTATTAACAATACCTGTTTTTTTGGCGAATAAGCACAGCATCTGACACGTCTATTGGTTATGATTATAACGTTTAACGTAATCCGCAGACCTACCCATACAGGAGTTAGCACATGTCGAAATGGTTTTACCTGATTTTACTTGGCAACCTGGCCTTCAGCACACCGGTCTTTTCCGCTGACCTGCACCATACTTCCGCTAATGCCCCCTGGGGCGGAGCCAGCGTTACGCCGACAAAATACAAACCACAGAAAGTCGTTTATGATGTGCACGTTAAAACAGCTGAAGCTGTGGCAAGCGTACTCGATCGCGCCAGTCACCTGAGCATGATCACCGGTGCCGACCCGTTTGAGCAGTCCATCGTGCTGGTATTACACGGCAAAGAACTCAGCTTTTTTGCCATAGAAAACTATGAAAAATATAAAGACCTGATGAAACGCGCTCAAAGCCTGATTGAAAGCGAGGTCATCAATATCCGAATGTGTAAAATTGCCGCACAAAGTCAGGGTTACGCGCCCGAAGATATTCACGGTTTTGTCGAAATGGTACCGATGGGCGACGCCGAAATCATTCGCCTGCAATACGAGGAAGCTCATGCCTACATGCAATAAATCACCACTGATACTGCTTGCTGCACTGCTGCTGACACTGGCAAGCGAAAACCTGTGCGCACAGTCAACACCGGAAAAATACGCCACCAGCTCGGTTACCATGGAAGTAAAAAAAGTATCCGAACATGTCTACTATGTTGCAGGCATTCCCGGTATCGCCACCGATAACGAAGGTTTTATCTCCAATGCCGGCTTTGTTATTACTGACGATGGTGTGGTTGTTTTCGACTCACTGGGCACCCCGTCACTGGCGAATAAACTGGTTCAGAAAATCAAAGCCATTACTGAGCAACCGATAAAAAAAGTGGTGGTCAGTCATTTTCATGCTGACCATATCTACGGCTTGCAGGTCTTTGAAGAACTCGGCGCTGAGATTATTGCACCTTATGGTGCACAAAAATACATACGCTCGGAAGCCGCTGCCAGCAGGCTGGAAGAACGCCAGTTCTCACTCGATCCCTGGGTGAATGAAAACACACATCTGGTGTTACCCGATACCACGGTCGAAAAATCCACCAGCTTCACCATGGGCGGGCTGACGTTCAGCCTTAACTTCATGGGTAAGGCACACTCTGATGGAGATCTCACCATGCTGGTGGAGCCAGATAAGGTATTGTTTTCCGGTGACATTATTTTTCGTGAACGTATTCCCTTTGTCGGCAGTGCCGACTCTAAAAAATGGCTGGAAACATTAACCCGACTCGAAACCGATGGCCTTAACGTACTGATTCCCGGCCACGGCCCGGCCTCAACCGACCCGAAAAACACCATTTCATTAACCCGGCGCTACCTGGCTCATCTGCGAAATGTAATGGCTGCCGGTATTGAAGACTTTACGCCGTTTGATGAAGTTTATGCCAATGCCGACTGGTCAGAATTTGAACACCTGCCGGCGTTTGCTGAAGGCAACCGGATCAATGCCTACCAGGTGTATTTATCAATGGAAGCAGAATTACTTGAACAATAAGCACAGATTAAACCATCAACTGATATTATCGTCCGATATTGAGCCTTAAGAGAAGTTTTAAGTTGTAAGTTTAAAAACATAAATCAAAAGAAGCTTGTTAAACATAAGGTTATCCAGTTTTTGACTTTCTACTTAAAACT
>JAJRUQ010000113.1 GCA_024277705.1 Gammaproteobacteria bacterium | reverse complement strand
CCCAATGTAACTTTTACTGCGTTGGCAAGAATGTTTACACCGTTAACCATGCGGCTACGTGAATCATCGCCAAAACGTACGTCTTTTGCTGACATAATTTAATTCCTCTTAATACTTAATGTTTGTTTGATCTACCGGCTGATTTACGCAGCCAATTTATGCGGCAATAACGCCCAAAATATCTTCTTCACGCATAATCAGGACTTCATTACCGTCGATCTTGATCTCTGTACCTGAATATTTACCAAATAAAACTTTGTCGCCAACTTTAACGTCAAGCGCGCGAATGTCACCGGCTTCATTTACCTTGCCATTACCAACAGCAATAACTTCGCCTTCTGCTGGTTTTTCAGTCGCTGAATCTGGAATCACGATACCACCAGCACTGGTGCGTTCTTCTTCCATACGCTTTACAACAACACGGTCATGTAATGGACGTATTTTCATTTTTTCTGTTCCTCTAATTTGGATATTGTTAATAATTATTAGCACTCTCTCTTGATGAGTGCTAATCATAATGACGAAACCTGCGGAGTCAAGAGCATAAGCCCTTATTTATTCCCCCAAAAGTCTTGATGCTTTGACTAATGCGGATAATTTTTCTGATTACAAGGGGCGAGGTGAAAAATAACTATAAAAAACTTATTTTTTCCGTAAATGAGCACAAATCAGGAATAAGCTAAAAACAATGCCAGACGGCCTTCGCTTCTGCTTTCCCGGGAACACCAGTATCCCTAGTCTTCGCGCCGGTATTCACCTTCAATGGTGCGGCCGGTTCTGGCTCGTTTTATTTCAGGAGTTTCCGGGCCCGGGGGCGGTGACTGATACCCCGATTGCCATTGCGTGGACTGGCCACCAAAACTGCTATATACGGTAGATTTTGCCATAATATAACGGATAATTGCCTGTCGGCTGCCGGGCAGCAGCAGTAAAAAACCAATGCTGTCGGTAATAAACCCCGGCGTAATCAACAGTACACCAGCAACAGCCAGAGCAATGCCTTCGGCCATTTCCATGGCAGGAATCGTGCCCTGCGCCATATTGCGTTGCGCCCGCATCAAGGTGCTCATGCCCTGAAAACGCAGTAAATTAACACCGATAACCGCCGTTAACAGCACCAGTATAACGGTCCACAGGGCCCCTATTTCTTCACCTACAGCAATAATGACATATAATTCCACCAGAGGAATAATAATAAATAATAACGGCCAGCCTCTAATCATGTTTTACTCTTTAGTTTATTTTCAGTATCGCCTTAAGACATTGTTAAGACAATGTTTGCTAGTATTAGTGACACTTTCATATACACTAAAGTTGCAAAGACTTATCCGACTTATTGAACCTAACAGAACAAACAGTCTCTAACCCGTTAATTTACCATTACCGTCCTGAATGCCATTAATATGACTAAGACTATAAAATCAACGCTTTCAATCTTACTGTTACTCAGCATCTATTTAGTATCTGCTTCACCGGTCATGGCTGCAGGCGGCTTTAACCTGCTGGACAGTCTGGGTGGAGAACAGGATGATATCCTTGACCCGGATGATGCCTTTCAAATCAGCCACGAATCTTTACCCGGCCAGTTTAAGGTCAACTGGGTCATTGCAGAAGGTCATTATCTGTATCGCGATAAAATCGAGATTACCACAGATGAAGCCGACCTTGTTTCAAAAAGTCTGATTATACCGAAAGGTGAAGCCAAGAATGACCCTGTCTTTAACAAAGTGCTTTATGTCTTTCATAATTTCACCGATGCAACATTACCTTACTATTACACCAACAGTGGTGACAAAGAAGTAACTTTCAAGGTTAAATATCAGGGCTGCTCAGAAATTTCCGGAATTTGCTACCCGCCGCAAACCAGAAAATTCACGGTAAATATATCTCCCATCACCGCAGCACAGGCTGCGACCATTGCTGAATCAGCCGCAACAACAATATCCGAACCGGTCTCCGAGCAGGACGAAATGTCCAATGCCCTGCGCAGCGGCAATACCTGGCTGACACTGCTTATATTCTTTAGTGCCGGTTTATTGCTGGCATTCACTCCATGCGTATTCCCGATGATCCCAATCCTGTCCGGCATTATTGTCGGTCAGGGTGAAGACATGACTACCCGCAAAGCCTTTTATCTTTCACTGATCTACGTACTCGCCATGGCGATGACCTATACCATCGTAGGCATACTGGTGGGCTTGTCCGGTGAAAACATACAGGCATGGTTTCAGAATCCGTGGATCATCGGCAGCTTTGTTGCACTTTTTATCGCACTGTCATTTTCCATGTTCGGCTTTTATGAATTACAGATGCCAGCCAGCGTGCAAAGCAAACTAACCACTATCAGCAACAGCCAGCAGGGCGGTAATTTTATTGGCGTTGCCATTATGGGCTTTCTGTCTGCATTGATAGTCGGCCCTTGTGTTACCGCACCGTTGGTTGGCGCACTCATCTACATAGCAGAAACCGGTGATGCCGTGCTTGGCGGCATGGCGCTATTCTCGTTAAGCATGGGCATGGGCGCCCCGCTGTTAGTTATTGGCGCCTCTGCAGGGAAATTTTTACCCAAAGCCGGCGCCTGGATGGATGCGGTCAAGGCGGTCTTTGGTGTGCTATTACTCGGACTCGGTATCTGGTTACTTGAAAGAGTCGCACCGGCAAGCGCCACCATGGCTTTATGGGCCGCATTAATGATCGTATCTGCTATTTATATGGGCGCAATTGATGCCTTAACCGAAGCCAGCAGCGGCTGGAAAAAACTGTGGAAAGGCCTGGGCATGCTGCTGCTGATTTACGGCATCATCATCCTGCTGGGCCTGGCCAGTGGCAACCGTAATGTATTCCAGCCATTAAAAGGCCTCAATATCAGTTCCGGCAGTTCCTCGGGCACCGTTACCCAGGCCGAACATTTGAACTTCATACAGATAAAAGGCGTTGCAGGTTTAAACGCAGAACTGGCAAAAGCCAAAGCCGCCGGCAAACCGGTAATGCTGGATTTTTATGCTGACTGGTGTGTTTCCTGTAAAGAAATGGAAGTGCTGACCTTCGCCGACCCGGCCGTACAGGCGGCATTAGCCGATGTCGTTTTACTGCAGGCAGACGTAACACCGAATGACGAAAAAGACACCGAACTGTACAAACACTTTGGCATCATCGGCCCACCCTCCATTATGTTTTTTACTGCCGATGGCATCGAGCGCAGAAACTACCGGGTTGTCGGTTATATGAAAGCAGATCAGTTCAGCCAGCATATCAGGCAGGCGTTAAAGTAACCTTGCACTAGTTGTTGCCCCAGTTTACTGCTTGTTTTTAGTCTGGCACGGTGCTTTTCGAACCGCTATGCCTGACTAAACCGGGCAGACAAACAAGAGAATAAATTTTCATCTTCAGCTCGGTGTTTTGATATAAAATAGCCTGAAATTATTTCGTTTTCAGTACTCCGATATACAATGAAAAAAATCCTTCTTTTTATTATTGCCATGGGCATTGCCGGCAGCAGCGGTTTTGCCATGCACCGCTATCTGAACCAGCATAAAGACCTGAGCAACCCAATTATCGGTCAGTTGCGCCATGAATTTGCCGCCCCCGACCTTGACGGTGAATTTCAGAACATAACGCAATGGGATGGCAAACTGATTTTTCTGAATTTCTGGGCCACCTGGTGCCCGCCCTGTAAAAAAGAAATTCCGGCCTTTATTGAGCTGCAACAGGCGTATGGTGATCAGGGCTTTCAAATTGTCGGCCTGGCTATTGATGATAGCGATGCGGTAAAACAATATGCAGAAAAAATGGGGATGAACTACCCGACCATGGTAGTACAACAGGCCGGTATCGAACTGGCAAAACGTTATGGAAATCCGGCCGGCGTACTTCCCTACACGGTTATCATTAATCGTAACGGCGAAATTAGCAACACAATCACCGGAGAACTAAGCAAGATAAGAGCAGAAGAAATGCTAAAAGAATACGGAATCAAGCTTTAACGCCAAAAAACACTGACTATTTCTAGAAATTCGATACTAATTCGGCGAAATAGTGGACATTTAGCTCGTTTTTATGCACAATCATTAGAAAGTATTAATATTTATTTGAAAACGGCTCACCAAAACACATAATAATGCCTGATTTGCTCGTCATCAATGGCCCGAACCTGAACCTGCTCGGCACCCGCGAACCTGAACATTATGGTTCGGCTACGCTGGATAGCATCAATCAAAAGCTGACACAAATGGCCGCTGAAAATAATTTCAGCCTGCAAAGCATTCAAAGCAATGCCGAAGCGGAGCTTATTGAACAGGTTCATGCTGCGGTGCAAAATAATGTGCGTTTTATTATTATTAACCCTGCCGCATTCACCCACACCAGTGTGGCGTTACGTGATGCCCTGAGTGGTGTAAATATTCCATTTATTGAAATTCATTTATCCAATGTTCATGCCCGCGAAGCGTTTCGTGAACATTCTTATTTTTCTGACATTGCTGTTGGCGTTATCTCCGGCCTTGGAGCTTTAGGTTATGAACTGGCCTTACTGGCAGCAGTCAAACAATTACAACAGGGCTAATCGCCCAAAGGTTTATTCTTATGGATATTCGTAAAGTAAAAAAACTCATCGAGCTGCTGGATGAATCCGGTATTGCTGAAATCGAAATTAATGAAGGTGAAGAATCTGTACGCATCTCACGCTATCCACCCAATGCAGCGATGCCAATGCAGCAATATGCGACCATGCCACCGGCAACAGCACCGGCACCTGCCGCGCCGCCGGCAGCAAGTGAAACGGTTGATGAACCGGCAGCAATCAGCGGTCACACCATCAATGCTCCGATGGTTGGCACTTTCTATACTTCAGCTTCACCCGGTGCACCGGTTTTCTGTAAAGTCGGTGACAGTGTCAGCGAAGGTGATACCGTTTGCATCATTGAAGCGATGAAAATTCTTAACCAGATAGAAGCTGATCAATCCGGTGTGGTTAAAGCCATTCTTGTTGAAAACGCTCAGCCTGTTGAGTTTGGTCAACCTCTTATCATTATTGAATAAGGCGCAGTCTCATGTTATCCAAAGTTGTTATCGCCAATCGCGGTGAAATTGCATTACGCATATTACGCGCCTGTCGTGAGTTGGGCATTAAAACGGTTGCTGTCCATTCTGAAGCGGATCGCGACCTGAAACACGTTCGTCTTGCTGATGAAACGGTCTGCATTGGCCCGGCGCCCTCAGACCAGAGCTACCTGAATGTTCCGGCCATCATTAGTGCCGCTGAAGTGACTGATGCTGTTGCCATTCATCCCGGCTATGGCTTTCTCTCGGAAAACGCTGATTTTGCCGAACGCGTTGAAGACAGTGGCTTTATTTTTATCGGCCCTAAATCTGAATCGATCCGTATCATGGGCGATAAAGTGGCCGCTATTGAAGCCATGAAAAGCGCCGGTGTTCCCTGCGTACCCGGCTCTGACGGCCCTCTGGGTGACGATAATGATGTTAATTTAAAACTGGCCAACAAAATTGGCTATCCTATTATTATTAAAGCTGCCGGCGGTGGCGGTGGTCGCGGTATGCGTGTGGTACATTCTGACGCAACACTAAGCAACTCGATCGCCCTGACCAAACAGGAAGCCGGTACTTTCTTTGGTAACAGCATGGTGTATATGGAGAAATATCTGGAGACACCGCGCCATGTGGAAATCCAGGTATTATCTGACGGTCAGGGTAATGCTATCCACCTCGGTGAACGTGACTGTTCCATGCAACGCCGCAATCAGAAAGTGGTAGAAGAGGCGCCGGCACCGGGAATAACAGCAAAACAACGTAAAAAAATCGGTCAGCGCTGCGTTGATGCCTGCAACAAAATAAAGTATCGCGGTGCCGGCACTTTTGAATTTTTATACCAGGATGGTGACTTCTATTTCATCGAAATGAATACCCGGGTACAGGTTGAGCATCCGGTCACTGAAATGGTTACCGGTATTGATATTATTAAAGAGCAGCTGTTTATTGCCGATGGTCAAAAACTGAAAATCAAACAAAGTGATGTCGAAATGCGCGGCCATGCCATTGAATGCCGCCTGAATGCAGAGCACCATAAAACATTTATCCCTTCCCCCGGAAAAATTGACCGCTACCATCCGCCCGGTGGCCCCGGTATACGCATCGATACACATATCTATGGTGGTTACACCGTACCACCGCATTATGACTCAATGATCGGTAAACTCATTGCCTATGGCTGTACCCGGGAAGTAGCACTGGCCCGTATGCAGGGCGCACTTGATGAAATAAGCATCACCGGCATTAACACCAATATTGAATTGCACAAGGAAATTCTGGCTGATGCCAATTTTCAGGCCGGCGGCACTAATATTCATTACCTTGAGAAAAAACTTGGGTTATAAGTTTTAAGTTTTAAGTTTTAAGTTTTTCAACTTATAACTTAAAACTTATCACTTACAGCTACAGCTACAAACGCTCCACCTCAT
>JAJRUQ010000112.1 GCA_024277705.1 Gammaproteobacteria bacterium | reverse complement strand
TGGAAACCTATGTTGATCGTTTTCAGCGATATCCGTTTGATATCAACCGGGCGGTGCTTAGTTATCTGGAGCTTAATGATTTTCCTGAAGACAAGGTGCTGGAGCTGGTTAAAAATCTGGAATCCCAGTTCGAGCAGATTCATGGCCGGCCATTACGGCAAACCGCGCCGCTGGATACAAAGCAGGATGGACTGGACGATGAGATAGAAGCGTTGCGGGACAGTCTGAAATATGCAGCACTGGTTGATGAAAAAAAACCTTGATTCCGGTATCCCTCTCAATACTTTATTGCCCTGACATAATGATGTGCTTTAGTGCAGAAGTTCAGTGCAGGACTTTATGTCATCGCTCCCATATTGCTGTGTTTTTCAGCAACATGAGAAAGAATGCTGTGATGGTATTTGTCCGGGCATTTTAAAATCTCTCTCGTGAAGCCGATTCTGGCTGTCTGCTTAACGAAGCAGTAGTGTTTTCAGGCATTGAAATTAACCACATTGTTTTTGCTGGTGCGGGAAAACATTTTTTCTATTTTTTCAGCGGGCACCGGTTTGGAGTAGAAATAGCCCTGGGCAAGGTCACAACCATGGGCGGATAAAAATACCTCATGTGATGTGTTTTCAACACCTTCGGCAATTAATTTCAGGTTCAGGCTTTTGCCCATGGCAATAATGGCGTGCACCAGGGCGGCATCTTCCATGTCATTATTGATGTCGCTGACAAAGGAGCGATCTATTTTCAGTTTATTAACGGGTAATTTCTTTAAATAACTGAGTGATGAGTAACCGGTGCCGAAGTCATCAATGGCCAGTGACAGGCCGAGATCGCGTAATTTAAGCAGAGTGGCGATCGCCTGTTTGGTTTTGTTAAGGATGAAACCCTCGGTAATTTCCAGCTCCAGCCAGTCTGGCTGGCACTGTGTTTGCTGCAGAATATCTTGCAGGGTTTCCGGCAAATTACCATGGTGTATCTGGTGGCCGGAAATATTGACCGCAACCGTTTCTATGGGTAGGCCCTGCTGTTTCCAGCTGACGATCTGGCTGCATGCCGTGTTTAGCACAAATTCGCCAATACGATTAATCAGGTTGCTTTGCTCGGCAACCGGTAAAAATTGCTTGGGCGCCAATAATCCATATTCAGGATGATGCCAGCGTATCAGGGCTTCCACGCCGATTATTTTTTTGCTTTGCAGTGAGACCTGCGGCTGGTAATAAACAACTAGCTGATTGTTTTCCAGTGCCAGGTTTAAATCGGTTTCCAGTATGACCCGGTCATAAGCTGAACTGGTTAATTCGCTGGTATAAAAGTGATATTTCTGTCGGCCATTTTCTTTAACATAATACATGGCGGCATCGGCATTGCTCATGAGTTGTTCTGCGTTATCACCGTCATCAGGGTAAATGCTTATGCCAATGCTGGCAGTAGAGCGGATGTCATGGCCTTTGATGACAATCTTGTCAGAGGTGGCCTTCATTATTTTTTTCAACAAGTGGTCGAGGTCACCAATGTCATGTACCTGCTCGATGATGATAATGAATTCATCGCCTCCGAGCCGGGCGATAGTATCATCTTCGCGCACACAATTTAATAAACGTTTGCTGATAGCCACCAGTAGTTCATCGCCGGCAGCATGGCCAAGGCTGTCGTTAATGGTTTTAAAATGATCGAGGTCAATAAAGACGACGGCCACCTGCAGCTTGCTGCGTTTGGCGCGTTCGATGGCATGGCTGAGTCGTGCGTCCAGTAATAAACGATTGGGCAGGTTAGTCAGTGCATCATGGTGTGCAACATGTTTTAGATTGGCTTCAATGCGGCGGCGTTCATTAATTTCGTTGAGCAGTTCATCATTAGTCTTGTTGAGTTCCCGGGTGCGACTTTTTACGGTTTCCTCTAGCGATAGCTGGTTGTTAATTAATTTTTGCTCAATCTTTTCTTTTTGCGCGACCTCGTTATGCAGGTCATGGATGAGGCCCCTGTTTTCGATATGCAAATAAAAATTTTGCATATAACGATTATTGATTGCGCGTCCGGTGGTAATAATAAAACTAAAATAGATGATCGAGGCTGCGGCCATAAAAAGAGACTCATGGCTTAAACTGAAGAATGAGTTAATCAGGGCGGCAATAAAGATGGGCGTGATATAGAGATAAAAAGCTTTGAATACTACCGGTAAAGCAGAAATGGCCCCGGCCATGATGGCAAAATAAACAATGTATAACATGCTGATGTTTACCGGATCGTCTGACTGTGTAATAAAAAAAATAAGTGATGCCCAGCAAAGTCCGCAAATCAGAGAGGAGGTGGTGTAAATATGTATCCACTGCTTAATGCTTCGTTTTACAAAATGCTGTTTTCGGTCGGCAAAATATAAATATGAAATGGCTATTCGTGTGGCGGCGGTTAATGTCATTAGTATTAGCCAGATAATCAGGACCGGGCCAGCTTGCAGGTAAAAGTAGAAGGCGGTTAATGCTGAAGCCACGATGACTGAAATATTGGCAGCGCGTGCGCTTTTAAACAGGTATTGCGCGCAAAATTTATCGAGTTGTTGAGAGGTTTCTGACATTTGAACAATAAAATTTGTTGGTAGTAATAATACTGTTGCGCTAAAGCATAGCTGAGTGTATCAATAATGGGGCTGTATGCAGTAAATTTAATATTGCAGAAGACTGTGGGTCAGCATGGAAAATAACTGGATGTTGCACAGTTATTATGATTAAATTCAGTCATTTCTAACTTGTTCAATAATAATGATCTCGGTGATAAGTATTGCTGTCGTGTATCAGGTAGGGTGTTTTGGAGAAAAAACAGATAATACAGCAGGCGTTAAGGCAATTAAATAATTATCTTAATAATAATCTGCAGCAGCCGTCAGTTGATGATTATTTTTCACTGCAGGTGCAGACGGCAGGGGCTGGTGATGCGGCTGATATTGTGAATCATGACAGGGCTTTGCGTTACCGTGTTTTTGTCCAGCCCTGGGCGCCGCAGAAAGATATCAATGCCCTGATTTCGCAGATAAAATCGGTGCCCGGAAAAGCAATTTTATTTGCAGATTTTGTTAATCCGGTAATGGCAGAAAAATTTCGTCGGCGCGGCATCCCTTTTGTTGACTGTGCCGGCAACCTGTATATCAGAAATGAGCAATTTAATTATTTTGTAAAACGAAATAAAAAAACACAATTAAGAAAGGCGCGGGTGCGGGGGCGAGCGTTCAATACGGCCGGTCTGAAATTGATTTTTGCCATATTTAATGAGCCGGAAATTCTGCAGTGTTCTTATCGTGAAATTTCAAAACAGGTCAATATTGCACTGGGCAGTATTGGGCCGGTGATTGATGACCTGTATGCTTCGGGATATATCTTTGATGATGGTCAGCGTAAGCTGGTAAATAAAAAACGCCTGTTTGAACGCTGGGTGGATGGTTATCTTGAAAAGTTGCGGCCCGGTCAAATGCTGGCATGTTATCGTTGTGACAACAGTGACTGGTGGAAGCAGGCGGTACCGGCGGATTTTGAAGGCCTGTTTGGTGGTGAAGTGAGTATCGCCAAATCGACACCGTTTATGGTGCCGGAAACAATCAGTTTATACTTTTTTTCGCAAGCCAAGCAGCAGGATTTTGCCAGATATTATGGCCTGCAGGAAGATATTGAGGGCGATATCTGTATCTATCGCAGTTTCTGGTCTGTGCCGGCAATCAATGCCATTGCCGGTGAGCCGTTAAGTCCGATGATTATGTATGCTGATATTGTTGATGCTATTAATCCCGCAAACTGGGACGTGGCAAAAACATTCTATGGCGAAGCAATTGCACATCTTTTGCAGGAATAAGCAGTTTCCCGGTACATCTTCATCATTATGGTTGCTTTTTAACCGTTTTGGTGAGTGTTAGAGTGCTTTCCTGTTTCGGTAAAGTTGACGGTTTTTCTGTTTTAAAACAAGGTTCTGCCTGCAGGTGAGTGCAGTCACACGGTTATTAACGGACAGTAAGCCGGTAACAAGCCCGCTCTTGATGCCTGTCGATAATTATTACAGTGTGCCTTCAGTAGAGGGGGTTTCCTGTTTTGTTCGTAGATTATCCTGTTTATGGCTGAATCTGGCCGGATCGAGGGCGTGTTTAATGACAAATCGTTATCTTTATCAGGGTAAAGACTCTGCTGTTTTTCTACTTTGCTCCGGTTAACTGTCAAAATATTTTACATCGCAGCGATGTTCATTCAATCGATATTTTCTTAACTTTTTGTTTTTATTGTTTATTTTTTTGCATGGCATAATAATTGCTAGGTATTTAGTAGTATTCGTCATTGAGTCATCGCCGGATAAATAACGATGACACCAGGATGGAATTAAAACGATTTATAACTAATTGTGTACGGGCCTGTTAATGACTGTTTGTTTCAGTCGCCCGGTAACTAGCGGGGATGCGGCCTTGTGCAAAATAACGCATAACCGGGAACCTGTAGAGGAAATATCATGGACAGTGTCATGAATAAGAGTGTAGAAAAAAATCAGAGCAAAACATCGGCATGTAGTGTGCTGGATGAGAAAGGTCATATCAGCGGGTTTCGCAGTATTTCAATTATTTTTCCTGCCTATAATGAGGCGGAAAATATAACCCAGGTGGTTGAGCAGGCGCGTGATGTGGTTTCAAAATTATTTAATGATTTTGAGATTATTGTGGTCAATGACGGTAGTCATGATAATACCGGGGCGATTATTGATGACATGATGCAGCGTGAGCCGACACTGTTGCCGGTACATCATGAAAAAAACAGAGGTTACGGGGCTACATTGCGTTCCGGTATTGAAGCGGCCAGCAAGGAGCTGGTGTTTTTTACGGATTCTGACTTACAGTTTGATATTACTGAAATAAAGCATTTGCTGGCCTGGGTCGGCGAGCATGATATTGTTGCCGGTTACCGGGCTGATAGAGCGGATCCTGCGCATCGCCGTTTTAATGCCTGGGGATGGAACATGCTGGTACGTTTGTTCCTTGGTTTGAAAATCAGGGATATCGACTGTGCGTTTAAGTTGTTCAGGCGTTGTGTTTTTGAAGATATCCGCCTGGAAAGTGTTGGTGCGATGATTAATACAGAAATACTAGCGCTTGCCACCTGGCAGGGTAAACGCATAAAAGAAGTACCTGTTCGGCATTTCCCCCGGGTTGCGGGTGAACAGAGCGGCGCTAACATCCGGGTTATTTTGAAAGCCCTGCGCGAACTGGTGATGATGCAAAGCAAGCTGAAACGTGCTAATAATCGTCAGGCGCCGGTAACGGTAACGCGTTAATTAACGCTCATGAGCATGTTGGTTGGGAGTAGGTTTTTGTGAGCAATGATGGATTATTCAGTCTAATACGTTCAGATATTGAGTTAAAAAGGCACTGGTTTCTTAAGAATGACACATGGTTTAACCGGAATATCAGGGTGTTTCTTGAGCCGGGGACAATAGCCGTCATCGTTTATCGATACGGGCACTGGGTCAATCAGCTCGGCATACCGGTACTAAAGCAGCTGTTAAAAGTGTTTTATATGCTGGCTAATATGGGCGTTATTCTTGGTTTTGGTATTTATATCTCCTCAGGCTTAAAGGCCGGTCGGGGTTTTGCTATTCATAATTTCTCCAGTATTTTTATCCCGGCAACCACAGTGGGTGATAATTTTATTGTTTTTCATGAAGTCACCGTGGGTCATTTACGCGGGGAAGGTGGTCGTCCACCGAGAATCGGCAATAATGTGTTTCTGGCCGCAGGCGCCAAGGTTTTAGGTGACCTGACGATTGGTGATAATGTCGTAGTGGGGGCGAATTCACTGGTGATTGGTGATGTGCCGGATAACTGTACCGTCATCGGTGTGCCGGCGCGTATCTTTGATCGTGATAATACCTGGATCCAGGAAAAGCTGGCAGGCAAAGGTGAGCACTGGTGAGCACGCAGCCTGCAGATGCTCAACCCGGCCCGGCCGCTACGGCCGATTCGAATGCCGGCGGGTTTAAAAAAATTCGGGTCGTTATGGTGGCGGCGTGTCCATTTCCAGCAAATCATGGTACGCCCGGTGCCATTCGTGAGCTGGCGATGCAGCTGGCCGAGCAGGGTCATGAGGTGCATGTGGTGGCGTATCCGCAAAGTGAGGATATCCCGGTAGCAGGTTTGATTATTCACCGTGTACGGCTGCCATTTTTCAAGCCGGGACCGATAACCATCGGACCGTCTCTGGAACGTATATTCTTCGATATATTTATGGTGCCCAAACTAATACAGGTGATATGGCAGCATAAAATTGATGTTATTCATGCGCATAATTATGAAGCCAATATCGCTGGTGCGATGGCAAAGTGGGTAACCTGGCGTCCGTTGATTTATAACGGTGTCACTGCGATGGCGGATGAACTGCCCAGTTACGGTGCGATTAAACCGGATGGCCTGGCGCGTGCTATTGGTAAAATGCTGGATTGGGTCGTGCCGCGCATGAGTAACGTCATCATGGTTCTGTCGGATGAGCTGAAAGATTATCTGACCTGCCTGGGCAATCCGGCGGACAAGGTTCTAGTGGTACCGCCGGGTGTTGAAATGCAGTGGCTGTCTTCCGGTAACGGTTTGCAGGCACGTAAAAAAATGGGCGTTGATGCGGATGTTCCGCTGGTGCTTTATACCGGAGCGCTGGAGGCATTTCAGCGCATTGATTATTTGCTGCAGGCAATGGCGCTGGTGTGCCAGCAGGATTCCCGTTCGCTGCTGGTGATTGCTGCCAATGTTGATAACAACAAGGCATTAACTGATTACCGGAAGATGGTGGCTGAACTGGGCATAGCGGACAGAGTCAGGTTTGTGACATCGGTTGCTCTGGACGAACTGCCGGATTATCTGGATGCCGCAACAGTGACCGTTGTGCCGCGACCGTCCTGTCCCGGTTATCCGATCAAATTGTTAAATTATATGGCAGCGGGCAAACCGGTGGTGAGTTTTGCCGGTAGTGCAAAAGCGCTGGTACATGGCTACAGTGGCTATATTGCTGCGGATCATGATGTGCCTGATCTGGCAGCGGGCATTAGTTTGCTGCTTGCCGACCCTGACGTTAGCCGTCTGCTGGGTGAGCGCGCCCGGCAGTCTTTGCAAGGGGTGTTTGACTGGGCGACGATTGCTGGCGGGGTGGCAGAGGTCTATCGGCAGTTGATCAGAAATCGTAAAAAACTGTCACGTGAGGCGCTGTCCATACATTTGAAAAGCAGTTATACGCCGGTGCTGGAAGCTCAGACAAAAGTTTCGGATTTCGTTATTGACGGGCAGCTGGTTTATCCTGTGTTTGTGAAGGGTGGGTAAACGGTCATGGCAACCACTGTCGCGCACGGCTTGATCGGCATAGTGGTTTACTGTGCGACGCGAGAAGCACGCTCACTGTCCAGCGGTGATACAAAACTGCCGCTGAATGTCGGCGTATTATTGCTGGCCGCGCTGGTGGCCAATATTCCTGATATGGATATGGTTGTCGGCCTGCTACTACAGGGCGACCACCGGGTTTTTCATGGCGGTATCAGTCATACCTTGTTTTTTGCCGGGGCTGCAGGTTTTATGGTCTGGCTGCTGGCAAAGCATTCGCACCATCGCGCCGGTTTATCCATTGCGCTTACACTGATTTTGTTATCACACGTTATGGTCGATATATTTACCGGCCCGGTCATCGGTTTTTATCCGACGCATGGGGCGCTCCCTTTCTGGCCAGTGTATGAGTCAAGGATGATCCTGCCGTTAACCCTGTTCAAGGGTGTGCAGCACAGTAATATTTTGCCGGGCGCACTGCTGACAGCAATATGGGAGTTTGTGTTGTTATTTCCGGTGACTGCAATGGTTGTTTACCGGTCATGTAAAAGTGATTTCCACTGCGAGTTTGCACTTGCAGCAAAGACGCGAAAATACTAACTGGAATATTTTGATGCGTCAGAGCAAAGTTATGAAAAAAGTAACCGTAAGCATGTTTTTCAGCAGTCTGGTCTTTGCGACGGCTGGCAACGCGCAGATGTTTAGTGATGTGACGCTGCAGGCCGGTTTCTCCGGGCTGAATTCAAGCTGGGGATCGGCCTGGTTGGATATTGATAATGATGGAGATTTGGATGTTATTACCATCGGGTATGTGCAGCCGGGTACCGGCTCGGTATCACAGATCTGGCAAAATAATGGCGATGAAAGCTTTACCGATATTACCGTTCAGGCCGGTTACCTTCTTACCAATGGTGATGCGCATGGTGTGGTGGCCGCGGATTTTGATAATGACGGTGACCAGGATTTCTACATGGTTAAAGGCAGTAACAAAACCAGGGTTGAGCATGAACACGACCTGATGACGAATAACGGTGACGGCACTTTTGTTAATGTGGCTGCTGCCGGTGGTGTCCTTGGGATTGGTCATCGTGGTCGCGGTGGTTATGCGGTTGATTTTGATGTTGATGGTGATATGGATCTGTTTTTTACTGCTTTTGACCGTGGTGTTGGCGATTCGGGCAATATGCTGTTTCGTAACGATGGCAATAACACCTGGGTGGATGTGGCTCCCGCTGCCGGGATTGCACGCGATAATGATAAAAACCGTACCGCCTCCTGGGCAGATTACAATAATGACGGTTACCCCGATCTTCTGGTGATGTATCCCTGTACTTTATATGAAAATCAGCGGGACGGTACTTTTATCGATGTTACTGCCACGGCCGGTATCACCAGTAGTATTGACTGCTCCAGTTCTGCCTGGAATGATTTTGATCAGGATGGCGATCTGGATGTATATATTACTTCTGGCGGAAACGGTAAAACCTCGCCAACGACCACTGGTTTTATGTACAGAAATAACGGTGATGGCACGTTTACCGACGTCACCATCAGCAGTAATACGGTGAATGCTTCCGATGCCCGCGGCGTGGTGTGGGGTGATGTGGATAATGATGGCTGGTCTGATCTGTATCTTGTTAATAAATCCAATGTGGACACGAATCGCCTGCTGCTGAACAATGCTGACGGAAGTTTTACTGTTATAACGCCTGGCTCGGGTGCAGAAGCCATGGTGACGGCCGGTGCCGGCGTTGATGCGACTTTTGTTGATTATAATAACGATGGTTCGCTGGATCTGTTTATCGTCAATGGCCTGAATCAGAACGCTGCCAATGTGCTGTTCAGGAATTTAGGCAATGGCCGCTTTGTTAATATGACTAGTCATGCCGGTGTGGCGGCGATGGTGTCTGGTGGCGGCACCGATGGTGCGTTTACCGATTATAACAATGATGGTTTTCTTGACCTGTTTGTGACCAATGGTTATGGCTCCGGTGTTGGCCCCTACGTATTGCTGAAAAATGCGACTAACAGTAATAACTGGCTTAAAGTGGCACTCGAAGGGCGGGTAAGTAACCGTGATGGCATTATGACCCGGTTGACCCTAACCACTAACCAGGGGTCCATGTTCCGTGAGTACAATGGTAATACCCATTATTTTTCTCAGGACAGTGTGCCGGTTCACTTTGGTCTGGGGCGTGCTCCTGCGGTACAGTCGCTGGAGTTAATCTGGCCGAGTGGTCGCCGCCAGCTCATCGAAAATATCGCGGTTAATCAGGCGGTCACGATAACCGAAGGAAGGTCTGTTTTCAGAGGTCGGCCCAGGGTTCG
>JAJRUQ010000111.1 GCA_024277705.1 Gammaproteobacteria bacterium | reverse complement strand
TTTAAGTTATAAGTTATAAGTAGAAAGTCAAAAACTGGATAACCTTATGTTTAACAAGCTTCTTTTGATTTATGTTTTTAAACTTACAACTTGTAACTTAAAACTTGCAACTTCTCTTAAGGCTCATACTCGGTCATTGAACCAATAACCAGGAAACTGGTATGATTCGCCGTCGGTATAAAAGGCCATAATCATAAAAAATCAATAATGCAAAGTCTTACTGAAATAATTTCCAGCCTGAATGCCATCGTCTGGGGGCCGCTGATGCTGGGTCTGATTCTGGGTACCGGCCTGTACCTGATGATCGGCCTGTGGTTTATGCCGCTGAAGCGGATTGGCTACAGTTTTAAACTGTTGTGGCAAGGCAGAGACAGCGTTATTGACAAAAGCGTGCGCGAGGGTGATATCTCTCCTTTCAACGCCTTGATGACATCACTTTCAGCAACCATCGGTACCGGCAATATTGCCGGGGTGGCCACCGCCATTTTTCTCGGTGGTCCCGGCGCCCTGTTCTGGATGTGGTGTACCGCGCTGGTCGGTATGGCCACGAAATATGCGGAAGCGGTACTTGCGGTTAAATATCGTGAAGTTGATGACCGGGGCATGCATATCGGCGGCCCGATGTTCTACATAAAAAACGGCTTAAAATCGCACTGGTCATGGCTGGGCACGGCATTTGCCGTATTTGGTGCACTGGCGGGTTTTGGTATCGGTAACAGCATTCAGTCCAATTCAGTGGCGGATGCTGTCTATAATACTTTTTCGGTGCCACACTGGCTGACCGGACTGGTGATCGCCGTGCTTACCGCGCTGGTATTGCTGGGCGGAATCAAAAGGATTGCCGCAGTGGCCGGCAAACTGGTACCACTGATGGCCCTGGCTTATGTTTCAGCCGGGCTGTTGATCCTGATATTAAATATTGACGAAATCCCGCATGCCTTCTCCCTGATACTGACACATGCTTTTACCCCGATTGCCGCCACCGGTGGTTTTGCCGGCGCTGCAGTCTGGGCGGCAATTCGCTTTGGTGTCGCCCGTGGCATATTTTCCAACGAGGCCGGTCTGGGCAGCGCACCTATCGCCCATGCTGCTGCCAGTACCAACAGCCCGGTGCAACAGGGATCCATTGCCATGCTTGGAACCTTCATCGATACCATTATTGTCTGTTCTATTACCGGTCTGGTCATTATTACCACAGGTGCCTGGTCACAGGGTGAAACTGGTGCCAGTTTGTCCTCCGCGGCTTTTGAAATGGCATTGCCGGGGGTTGGCAATTACATCGTTACCATCGGTTTAAGCGTTTTTGCTTTTACTACCATTTTAGGCTGGAGTTTCTATAGCGAAAAGTGTGTTGAATACCTGTTCGGTGAAGCCGCTATTACCGGCTTTAGAATACTATGGATTATAGCGGTACCCATCGGTGCGGTTGCCAGCCTGGATTTCATGTGGCTGGTGGCTGATACCCTGAATGCCCTGATGGCAATTCCTAACCTGATCGCACTGATCCTGCTGAGTCCGGTGGTTTTTAAATTAACAAAAGAGCACTTTAACCGCTCCTGATGTTTCCTGACTTTTCTGTTTTTCAAATTGTTATTACCGGTTTACTGTTCATGTGGGCCGGGTTCGTGCGCAGTGGCCTTGGTTTTGGTGGTGCCGCCCTGGGCCTGCCCTTCATGCTGTTACTCCATGACCAGCCGGTGTACTGGTTGCCGATCATCGGTTGCCATCTGCTGTTTTTTACCTCGTTAACACTGCGTACCCGCATTAACAACGTCAACTGGCCTTATCTTAGAAACTCCCTGCTTTATATCATTCCGCCGGCACTGATCGGTGTGTTCGGTTTATTGAACCTGCCAAACCTGTGGGTAGTAACTTTCATCTACAGCATTACCCTGCTGTATGCATTTATGTGGCTGTTTGATAAAAGCTTTCACAGTGACAATGTCTGGCTGGACCGATTACTGCTGGTATTCGGCGGCTATATCGCCGGTACCTCACTGACCGGCGCACCGCTGATGGTGGCGGTATACGTAAGAAATGTTATTGCATCACAATTACGCAACACCCTGTTTGTACTGTGGTTCATTCTGGTATCGATAAAAATGGCCACCTTTGCCGCTTTTGGTGTGGATTTGCACGTGATGACCGCCGTTGCTTTATTACCGGTGGCAGCGATTGGACATTATATTGGACTGAAGACGCACGAAATGATTTTGCGAAATGATGTCATGTTCAAGCGGGTCATCGGCGCCATGCTGGTAGTGGTCAGCGGGCTGGCACTGGTTAATTTGTATTTATAATTTGCTGCCTGGTGCTTGCTTCGTGATTATTGGTTCGTTGATATATGGCGGGTTTATTACTCTGGCATTGCGGGTCTCGCCCCGCTGGCGAGTTACACTTTTGCTACAGCCCAAAAGAGTAACCAGAAAAGGCCGCCACTACAGCTTTGCCCCGTAAAAAACACGGGGTTCCCACCGGGGTGCTTAATGTGGAATAAGTTCAAAAGCAAAAAGCAAAAACAAAACATATTATGTTTAAAGGTTTTTCTGCTGTTATTTCCCTCTTTTGTTTGCTGAATTCTGGTTCATTGGTAGAGCAAATTTGCCATGGACGGCAAATTTAGTCCTGTGCGCCCGGACGGCGCATCAGGACGAGCTCGTAGGCAATGATCCAGAATTCAGGCACCTCGAATGCTTCTTTCGAGGCAAACAAATAAGGGCGGCATTCTTTGGTTACTTTCTGTTGCTGCTGACAGAAAGTAACTCGCCCGCGGGGCGAGACCCGCACACAAAATCACAACATAACCCGGCAATCACAACGCACTACCAAAATAAAACAACAAGTCAGATAACTACCCAATAACAACTATACGCCTGCACCCCATTCTGTCATAAAATACCCCCATGACAGTAACCACCAATAACAACTCTAATGGCTGAATTTATCCCTGGTCAACGCTGTATCAGCGATGCCGAACTGCAGATGGGCCTCGGCACCATCCTTACCGTTGAACAACGCACACTCACCGTGCTGTTTATGGCCACCGGCGAAACCCGTACCTATGCCAAACTTACCGCGCCATTAACCCGTGTTCTGTTTGCTGCCGGAGATACCATCAGCAGCCATGAAGGCATAAAAGTTACCGTCACTGATATTAGCGAAAATCATGGTCTGGTAACGTATACCGGCATAGATCAAAACGGCAACCGCCTGCAGGTTGAAGAGGCCGAGCTGGATAATTTTATCCAGTTAAACCGCCCGTCCGAACGATTATTCAATGGCCAGATTGATAAGGACAACTGGTTCGAGCTTCGTTACCAGACCCTGTTTCACAAAAACCGTCTGGCAAAGTCTGACTTGTACGGTTTAACCGGCAGCCGTACCAGTTTAATTCCGCATCAATTATATATCGCGCACGAAGTTGCAAACCGTTACGCTCCGCGGGTATTACTGGCGGACGAAGTTGGACTGGGAAAGACCATTGAAGCCGGACTGATACTGCATCACCAGATTCTTGCCGAACGCGCCCATCGTGTGCTTATCGTTGTACCTGAAACCCTGATGCATCAGTGGCTGGTTGAAATGTTACGGCGTTTTAATCTGCATTTTAAAATTTTTGATCAGGCTCGCTGTGAAGACTTACTGGCCGCTAACGAATACGACAATATTTTTCATTCCGAGCAACTGGTTTTATGCAGCATTGATTTTCTGGTAAGCCATTCCACGGCTTTTGAACAATGTGTGTTTGCCGAATGGGATTTGCTGGTGGTTGACGAAGCACACCATTTGCAATGGTCGATTGAAGAACCGAGTATTGAATACATGGTGGTCGAGCAGTTAAGCCAGCACACCAAAGGCGTGCTGCTGCTGACAGCAACCCCGGAACAACTCGGTAAAGAAAGCCACTTTGCCCGTTTACGGCTACTGGATCCCGACCGTTTTCCTGATTTTCAGCAATTTATTGATGAAGAGGAAAACTACGAACCTTATGCCCGGGTTATTGAAGACCTGCTCAGTGCTAAATCACTCAGCTCTGATGATATCGCACTGATAAAAAGTACGGTTGCTGAAGGCGATAATCTCGATTTACTGCAGCGTTTAACTGACAGTAATAACAGCGAAGACAGCGACCGGCAACAGGCAAGAACCGAACTGGTGGAACATCTGCTGGACCGTCATGGCACCGGCCGGGTGCTGTTTCGCAACACCCGAAGTGCGGTTAAAGGTTTTCCGCAACGCCTGCTGCATGCCTACCCGTTAGATTTACCGGCAGCCTATCAGGCACTGAGCAGTGAACACAGCAGCGATTTATTAACCCCTGAAATTTTATATCAACAGCAACAACACAGTCAGCACTGGAGCCAGATTGATACCCGCATCAGCTGGCTCGCCAGCCACTGCGCACAGTTGTATCAGCAAAAAATTCTGGTGATTGCCGCCAATGCCGAAACTGCACTGGATTTAACCCAGCACTTCAAAACCCAAACCGGATTACATGCCACCGCCTTTCACCAGGGTCTGAGCATTGTTGAACGTGACCGCGCAGCCGCTTTTTTTGCCGACTTTGAAACCGGCAGTCAGATCCTGATCTGCTCTGAAATCGGCAGCGAAGGCCGTAATTTCCAGTTTGCGCATCACCTGGTTTTATTTGATTTACCCATCAACCCGGATTTACTGGAGCAGCGTATTGGCCGTCTCGACCGTATCGGACAGAGTGAGAACATTAATATTCATGTTCCCTATTTCACAGGTTCCGCACAAACAACCTGTTTTCGCTGGTATCACGAGGCGTTAAACGCATTTGAACATACCTGCCCGGCCGGCCATTCGGTCTATAAACGGGTAAGCCACGAACTTGACCGGGCATTACTAACCGCCAGTGATAATGAAAATAGCGCAGACAATATTGAGGCATTAATTCAACATTCACGCGAACTTTATCTTGATTTAACACAGTCACTGCAGCGTGGCCGCGACCGCTTACTGGAATACAACTCCTGTCGGCCCGGTATTGCCCAGGACATCAAACAGCGCGCAGATGCGGCCGATGCATCATCAGCACTGGCCGATTACATGGAAAGCGTTTATGACTGCTTTGGCATCGACAATGAACCGCACAGTGACGGCTGTTTAATCATTCGCCCGGGTGAGCACATGATCAGCCATTTTCCCGGACTGCATGAAGATGGCATGACCATTACCTATGACCGTCATCTCGCCTTAAGTTTTGAAGATGCCCATTATATCAGCTGGGAACACCCGTTAACCAATAATGCCATCGACATGGTACTCAGCAATGAAATGGGCAACACTTCGGTAACCGCCATGGAATACAAAGGCGTGACTGCAGGAACCGTTTTGCTTGAATGCCTGTTTTCACTGGAAAGCGCACCGATTGAAGAACTGCAGACAAACCGTTATCTACCACCCACCATGATACGTGTAGTATGTGACGAACGCGGCGCTGACCATCACCTGAAACTGCCGCATAACACCATTAATGAAAGCCGCCAGTTTGTTTACCGCGGTGTCGGTAACCAGATAGTAAAAGCCAAAAAGAAAATTCTGAAAGCCATGCTGCAGCGCTGTGAAAAATTTGCCGAACTGAAATCAACTAAACTACTGGATCAGGCACAGCAACACGCAAGCGGCACTCTAAGCAAAGAAATCAATCGCTTAAAAGCATTATCTAAAGTTAATCCTAATATACGTGAAGACGAAATTCAGTATTTTGAAAAGCAGCTTTCATTACTGACAGAAGTGATAGATGGCGCCAACATCCGCCTCGACGCCATTCGGGTGCTGGTGGCTACCTGAGCACACTACGAAATACAGCTTTTCGTAGCGCGGGCACTGCCCGCCAGTTCAGTGTATACATGAATGCCACAAACAGTGGGTAACATCTACCAGCTGAAATAACTGTAACCCTGCTCCTGTAGCAGCATAATACTATCAACGCCAACAGTCACAACTTCAGCTACGTCCAGCATATCATCATCACTCCAGTTCATGCTTTTCATGGTATTACCACAGGCCTGAAATCGCACCCCATATTGAGCCAGCGAATTAACCCGTTGTACCTGATCACTTCGTATAGGCCGTTTTGGATTCTTTGCCAGAAGATTAATACCAGGACCTAAAACAGTAACCACCAGCTCGATATTATCACCGTATTTTCTCAGCATTTCACCACAGGAAAATAAAACATGATCAATATAGTCCTGCTCGGACTTATTAAGCTGATAAAGCAGCCGATGTTCAGATTTATCTTCAAAATGGGTATCAACATGATGTGCCTGTGCTGTTTTTGCGCTTACCCCCACACCGGCAAGGCCGATACCGGAAAAACTAAACCATGATAAAAACTGGCGCCGTTTATTCTTACTCATATCAGTTTACCTTCAATATTGCCATTGACATATAATAGCGGCTTATAATCACTTTGTTTAAACTGTATCACACTAAGGTTAAAAATTGTTCTCTTCACTATTACTTGATGATTCTTTATTACAGGCCATTGAAACCCTTGGTTTTGAAAAAATGACCGAAGTTCAATCAGCGGCCATTCCACTGGCACTGACCGGCAAAGATTTAATTGTTAACGCCAGAACCGGCAGCGGTAAAACCCTGGCTTATGTCATCCCCATGCTGCAGCAAATTCTGGATAATCCACAGAGTCTTAGCCAGGCGATTATTCTGGCACCAACGCGTGACTTATGTCGCCAGATTAACAAACAATGCAGCCTGCTGGCACAATATACAGATATCACCACTGCCGTCATCATCGGTGGCGAAGACCCGAAACACCAGATAAAAGCCCTGGAAAAATACCCGGATATTATTATTGCTACCCCGGGCCGTTTACTGGAACACGTTAAGCGTGATGTGATTATTCTGGATGCAATTAATATTCTGCTGATTGATGAGGCTGATCGCATGCTGGCGATGGGTTTCAGTAAAGATGTCAGTTTAATCTCGGCACAGTGCAGCGAAGAATGTCAGACCATACTGTATTCCGCCAGTTTTAATCAGAACAAATTTGAAGAACTTATCGAAAACATCCTGTTTGAACCTGAAGTCATCATGGTCGACAGCGCCCGTGAGAATAACCTGAATATCAAACATAAAAAAATACTCAGCGACAACAATAAACATAAAATGAAAGTATGCCGGTTTATTGTTAACCACAAATATGCCGGTATCACCTACCAGAAAGCAATTATATTCGCCAATAAAAAAGAAACCGTCAATCAAATCTATTCAGACCTGCAGGCAAACGAAATAGCAGCGACTTACATCCATAGTGATATTGATCAGGATAAACGAAACCAGCTACTGCGCAGTTTCAGAAAAGGCGATATCAATGTGCTGATTGCCACCGATGTTGCATCACGCGGTCTGGACATTCCTGAACTGGATTTAATTATCAATTTAGATGTACCGCGTAACGGTGAGGATTACATGCATCGTGTCGGGCGTACCGGCAGAATGTTTGAACACGGCCTGGCACTTACCCTGGTGAATGCCAATGACTGGAACAAGATGATCAGTATCGAAAACTTTCTGCAAATAGCCTGTCCTATACTTAAAATACCAGCCATCGCTGCCAACTTCAGTGGCCCCGATAACCTGAAAAGCTCTGGCAAATCCTATGGAAAAAAACGAAAAAAAGTAACTAAAGAAAACAAAAAGAAAAAAACCAAAATACGCAGTCGCAACAAAAAAAATATAGGAAAACGACGCCAGCCCTCAGAAAAAACAGCCGATTAAAACAAGCAGCCAACATCCACAAAACGGATACCTGTAATATGCCAGCAAAAAATTTGATTATTCCTCTGCTGTTTCTGCTGACCGGCTTTATTTCCGCTTACCTCATTTTTTCACCCTCCACTGAAAACCGGAAATCTATAAATAACCGGCATACTCACAATGATGCAGAAACCACTGAGATTAACCGTCAGGTCGTCAACCCCTTTGTGGTTAAAAATAACAATCCGGGGGAAGGTGCACGGCTGGAAGCACTAGAAGCGGAAATTTCCCGGATAAAAGAACAGCTGCAGGCACTCACTATAACCCTGCAGGAACAGGTAAACATAAGCGCCAGCCAGTCAAAATCGAACCTGAATGTAGCACGCCCTGCCCGCAGTAACATGCGTACGCCGTCTATGTTAAACCAGCGACTATATAACCTCGACAATTTACTCAGAGGCGGGATTGATCAGGCACTTGCCGAAGATATTGTCAGACGCAAAAACAGCATCGAATTAAAGATGCTGGCGCTTCAGGACCGTGCAAAACGAGAAAACTATTTAAATACTCAACGTTATTACAATGAACTGGAAGCACTGGAACAAAGTAATATTAATCTACGTGAAGAGCTCGGTGAAGACCGCTATGATGAATATTTATACCGCAGTAAGCAGAACAATCGTATTCGCATTAACTCCGTTATGCTGGGTTCAGCAGCAGAACAGGCCGGCATATTAAAAAGTGATATTATTTTAAGTTATGACAACAAAAAACTGTTCAGCTGGCAGGAACTGAAACAGGCCACAGCCGAGGGTACCCTGGGTGAATATGTCTCTATTACTATTTTGCGAAATGGGCAGGTATTCAGTTATTCAGTACCTCGTGGACCGCTGGGTGTACAGTTAGGTGCCACCCGCCTTGAACCTTAAGCAGAGTAAGCACGTATTTAAGGAATAATATGACATTAATTGTTGAAATTATTGTTTTTATCCCTATAAGATAAGCATACGCTGATACACGAAATGCAACTTTTTTATGCCTTTCGAGTCACACAGCATAGAAAAGATAAATGCCCGGCATATCTCTATGGTATGCTTGGCTGCAACGAACCCGTTTTAATTTATATTAACTTAACCCAATATTTCGAGAAAGGTACTAAAACATGCAAACACTCTCAACTGCCCGTTCAGAATCACAGATACTGGCGACCAATAAAGTATTAAAAAATACTTATATGCTGTTGTCGATGACACTGTTATTCAGTGCGGCAACGGCCGGTCTGTCTATGACATTAAACCTGCCCAGTTTTGGTTTACTGACCCTGGTCGGTTACATAGCGCTGCTGTTTTTAACCACCAAGTTCCGTGACAGCGGCCTTGGCATACTGTTTGTATTTATGCTGACCGGTTTTATGGGTTTAACTCTGGGACCGATTTTAAACATGTATCTTGCCACCACTAATGGTGCAAACCTGATTATGACCGCTCTGGGTGGTACCGGTGCTATCTTCCTTGGTTTATCCGGGTATGTGTTAACCAGTCGAAAAGATTTCAGCTTTATGGGTGGCTTTTTAATGGTTGGCATTATGGTAGCGTTTCTGGCAGGTATCGGCGCACTTATATTCAGCATGCCAATATTATCACTGGCCGTTTCAGGCATGTTTATACTGCTGATGTCCGGCATGATTTTATACCAGACCAGTGAAATTATTCATGGTGGTGAAACCAACTACATCATGGCAACGGTTTCTTTATATATCAGTATTTATAATATGTTCCTGAGTCTGCTACATATACTGGGTGCGCTCTCCGGAAACGATTAAACAGAAACCATCACGTTTCATTAATAACAGATACCCGCATTGAAAGATGCGGGTATTTTTTTGTATGGCATTTACTCAAACCTGGTCATAAGCCGCTATATACAGACAAAAACATTTCACCACCGTTTTTAAAGACTGCAATACTTTTCATACTGCCACCCTGACAGAAATTTGTTTTTCTAAAAACAAACACAAGCTATAAATAATTTGTATAATCAATCCAGATATCACATCTGGAATGACTCATGAAAATGCAAGCATCTAGTATCAATAAAAACCACCTGCTAGTTTCAATCAGTTTTTTACTACTACTGGTTTTATTTGTATTAATGATACCCACTAAAAGCACTGCCATGCCCGCCTTTGCCCGCAAATACAATATTAGCTGTGTTGCCTGCCATGCGGCCTTCCCCAGATTAAATGAATTCGGTGAACAATTTATTCGAGATAATTACCGTTTATCCAACTGGAAAGATTCTACCGTAAAAACCGGTGATGATATGCTGGCACTACCTGACAGTGTACCGCTGGCACTTCGGACACAGGCCTTTGTACAATCAAGAGAAGCCAGTAATATTGATATTGATACCGGTGACACCCTCACTGCCGACACTGATTTCCAGTCACCTTATTTGATCAAGCTATTATCAGGCGCCCCGTTATCAGACCACATCAGTTATTATTTTTACGCCATCCTTGCAGAAAAAGGTGATAACGGCGCTATCATCGTGGAAGATGCCTGGTTCTCACACGATGATATCTTTGGCAGCGATATCAGCATGATGCTGGGCCAGTTCCAGGTGTCCGACCTGATGTTTCCACGGGAAACCCGCATGACTTTTCAGGATTTTATGGTTTATCGTATGGCAGGACTTACCTATGATCGCGGCACCATCTTTTCCTATAGCGCCGGTGAAATCGACCTGTCACTGGGCCTGGTAAACGGTAACGGTATCTCACAGAACTACGGTATTAACAGCCCCGGTTATAAACGCCCGGACCACATGTTTGACAATAACAGCAGCAAGGCCGTGTTCGGTCGCATTGGCGGCGATATCGCCGGCGTTAATCTGGGCTTATTCGGTTATTCCGGCACGCAGAAAAATGCCATCGACATTGCCGGTACTGGCAGCGGAAATCGAGACACCGACAAAATCTCCTACGGCATCGATCTATCCGGAAAAATCGGTTACAAAACCTACTGGTTTGCACAATTTCTGCAAAATGACTGGAATGAGTTCATTAATGCCAATACCAACTACAGCTGGTTCGGCAGCTTTGTCGGAGTGGACTATATTCACAGTGATCACTGGGCCTATTCATTTTTATACAACTATGCCGATGCCAATGATCTGAAAAACAGCGATACTATTTATGAAGGTATCGCAATCAATTCGGTCACCCTGTCCGCTTCCTATTATTTTATGCGCAACGTCAAAGGCGTGCTTGAAGTTAATATGGATCTGCTGGATGCTGTTGATCAAACCGGCACTTACTGGACCGGCCACCTCACCGGTGAGAACTACGCGCTGATTGGGCTGGACGCTGCTTTTTAGCCTCCTGCCTGTTAGTTTCAGTGACATAAGGATTTGGCATACAGTGCATTACCCAGCATTATCTCGCTAATGCTGCCATCATTCTGTCGCATATTCACCATAGCAACCCCCTGTTCGCCGGTAGCCGATGTGTAAACAATACGCTTGCCTTCAACCCGGTAACTACCGCCATCATCACTACCCTGGCCACTGTAGGCACTGCCGGCATTACCACTGAACGAAGACTGCGAAGAAAAAGTCCAGCGACCGCTGCCGTCAAAATAAATACTGCGCGTACTGCTGTAACTGGATGAATAAGAGGAAGAGCCACTCCAGTTACAGAAAGCCCCCTGTAACTGCCATTCATTACCCGAACCGGCAGACAACATATTGCCCGCCCCTGGCGTCATGTCGTTTGCCCTTGTTGAAGCAGCCTGTTTCACACAGTTAAAAATGGACCCATCCTGATATTTCAACTGTAATTGATCCTGTTGAAACTGATAGTCATAATCACTGATTTCACCTGAACTGTTAAAGCGAAGAACCGCATCAGGTAATACCCGGTAGGTAAATAACTGCCCGGACATACTACCCTGACCGTTATCATTAAACACAATATTCATAGTGCCACTGTTAATACCAAACAATGTCATACTGCATTGCCAGTGACCGCTAAACTTTTTTATGTCTTGCGAAGAAAAAGCATTGCTAGTAGATAATAAAATCAACAAAAAAACATAAAGAGTATTTTTTAGAATAGTCATGTAGTCATCCCTTATCGAAGAATACGTGGCAAGCCCCTGATTTAATTACTCATTAAACGATACTACTAATACTGTTTTTTGGCAACTGCTATGTTCAGAGCTGCCCGGACCTGAAATTACCGGACTTCAGCATGGCTTCATAAATACCGGATTAAAACTGTCAGAGCATGAAAATTCGGTGTAAATTAAAGCACCGCTTCCATTAATCATCATGCATACACATGCCCGTTATCAAACCTTCTTTTTTCAACCGTGACACCTGCCTGGTAGCACAGCAGTTACTGGGGAAAATCATTCGCAGGAAATACAGGGGACAATGGCTGTCAGCCCGTATTATCGAGACCGAAGCGTATTACCTCAAGGAAAAAGGCAGTCATGCCTCACTCGGTTATACAAAAAAAAGAAAAGCGCTGTTCATGCCGGCAGGCACCATCTACATGTATTATGCCCGCGGTAAAGATTCATTAAATATAAGCTGCAAGGGGAAAGGCAATGCTGTGCTGATAAAGGCCGGTTTTCCTTTTTTCGATCATCGCTCGAGGCCGGCGGTAAGCAAAATCATGCAGCAGTTAAACCCGACAATATCCGGCGAACCCCGGCCTGTAGAAAAACTCTGCAGCGGCCAGACCCTGTTGTGCAAGTCACTGGATCTGGCCGTTGAAGACTGGGATCAACAGCAGTTTGATACAGATCACTTTTATCTGGAAGATATCAATACCACCCCGGAAAAGATCATTCAAACCACACGACTGGGCATTCCTGCTGGTCGCGACCAACATTTGCCGTATCGTTTTATTGATTTTGACTTTGCAAAATTCTGCACCAGTAACCCGCTTACAAAACGCAGCATCGATAAAAACCTGAAAATACTAAACGGGACAACTGAATAGCAGTCGCTTACTATCAATAGCTGGTCATCGATTTAATGATCAGCATCACACCGCTCAATAGCAGTAAAACACTAATGACCTGATTAAAACGTTGCTGATCAATTTTTATATGCAAGTGATGGCCAACCACCATACCCGCAATCAATACCGGAAATAACATCAGCACCAGGATCAAAACCTGTGGTGTATATAAACCATGCATGGCATAACCACTGATACGTGCACCGCCATCCAGAAGAAAAATCATTGCAATTGTGGCACGAAAGTGGCGTTTGTCCAATTGTCGCATTTTCAGATACAGCACATAAAAGGGGCCACCCGTACCAAATAGCGCACCCACAGCACCACCACCCAGACCGGCAGGAAGCGCCCATATCCGGCTTCCGGCATGTATCGATACGGAGCATAAAGAATAGACAGAATACAGCAGAACAAACAGGCCAAGTGCGGTGGTGAGATAATTCGCATCAATATTCACCAGTAACCAGACAGCAATGGCGATACCAAGAAATGAAAACGGGATAATCGGCCACAGGTCTGCCCACACTACCTGCTTTCTTAACTGTATGCTCTGCATAACCGTGCCGCTATAACTCAACAAGCCCAGTACCGGCACGATAAAACTGAGCGGAAACATAAATGCCAGTAACGGAATAGCAATTAAACCACTGCCAAACCCGGACAGACCTTTCACAGTGTAAGCCATAAAAATAATGCTTACAGAAAACATGATCTGTAACGGTGTTAATTCAACTAATTCAAGCAGCATTAAGCTTATAACACCTGAGCCATGGAAACATTCCCTGTGCCTGTGCGCTCGAATGCTGCTTCCGGCCACCAGAGAAGGTGCAATGGCAGATTTTGCAGGAGCAAAAAACCTGCACTGCGGTATACGGTCGCAGCAACCGCTGGTAACTTATATCTCTCACCATTAACGGGACATTAGCTGTGGATAAATTACACAACGAGATTTTTTACTATCCGACAGACTGATGATCTTAATCGCTCATTTACGTCTTCGTAACACACCGATACCGATAACACCAAGACTCAGCAACGCAAGAATTGAAGGCTCAGGAACCATCGCTGTATTGATACTGACCTTAATATTCTCGCTATTATCGCCATTATTTGAATCCCAGTACCACAACAGAAGTTCCCCGCTAGCAATAGCGTTACCTGAAAAACTGGTTCCAATCAAAAAGAAATCCCCGCCTAAAGAACCAACAAGAGAACCATAAGCCAGCGACAAACCATACTGCGTATAAAGACCAAAATCCTTACCAATTAAGGTACCCGCCAGCTCTCCGGATTCATCCGAACCGGTGGCATATAAATTACCGGTTAAGCCATCGGCGTTAGACCAGCGAGGTAAAGCACCAGCACTCCATAAATCATTAACATCAGCACTGACAGTAAAAAAATCGCCCGTATTCAGGTACAGCCCTGTCGATCCGCCAATACCACCTGCAGTACTATTCGCCTGCGCATATACATCAACAGGAATGGCACTGGCAGAATTAGCCGCCAGCATCAGCGTGATAAAAGCAGTAACAAATATTTTTTTCATGATTCACCCCTGAAATAACTGTTGAAGTTTTAATATCTCCCTCTCATGCCGGTACAGTTAAACTTTACGCAATATTCTGCCGACTCCATTGCAACCATCAATTTACATATAATCATAACAAGGCAACTATCATGCCATATTTCAAAAAAACATATAAATCAGATAGATAACAAAAACAGACTCAATCTGATTTATATAACTGTAAACAATGATGACGCATAAGCAGGTACAACAGACTGTAAATGACGAGCAATATTTTTATTGTCCCGTGCGCCACGAATCGTCAGTCAGAATCAGACGCATTAGTGCATAACTTTATGATAATAAATCTGAGATACCTTAAATATTAAAGTAAACAAAGTACGGCCGGTCCTAAATTTCTGTATTGGAATATCCGAATCTACATGTACAATAAGCACATAAGTTATGTGAGTAGATTTTTTGAAGATTAGTATTACAAAAGGTGATTTCTGGGGCGGCTTATCTGCCTCAGCCGTAATATTGCCACAGGCAACCGCCTTTGGTATTGCCCTGTGGTTGCCCTACAGCAATGACCCGGCCCAGGGTGCGATGACAGGGATTATTACTGCCATTGCCTTATGTTTTTTTTCCGGACTCAGTGCCGGCACCACCGGCATGGTCAGCTCCCCCACCGGCCCGACCATGGTTCTGGTAAGCGGTGCACTGGTGACGCTAAGTGCTGCAGGCTATGCCGGCAGCGATCTGGTCAGCAGCATTTCAATACTGCTTTTTATTGCCGGCATCCTGCAGGTTATTATCGGTATTTCCAATGGTGGCCACCTGATCAAGTTTATTCCGTATCCTGTGGTGGCGGGCTTTATGACCGGTTCGGCACTGCTGATGATTCACTCTCAACTGGTGATGCTGGACGTTGATTCATTTGCTTCGGTGCTCGAAAGTGGTCTATGGATTCCCTGGCTAACCGCACTGGTGACCTTTACCGGTATCTCTTTTTTACCCCGGTTTATACCTTCAATACCGGGCACGGTTTCCGGCATACTGGCTGGTGCCATCATTTTTCACCTGATAACGGGGATTTTGCATTTCGACTACCCGGCGCAATGGGTTGTCGGCAGTCTGCCTGATATCAGCAGTGTCACGCTTGTCCTGCCTGCTTCCTTCGATAATATCCCCTGGCATATTATCCTGCCGGTAAGCCTGGCTCTGGCGGTACTGTCTTCACTGGACAGCCTGTTAACCTCGGTGCTTGCCGATGTAGCCACCGGTGACCGGCACAATGCCCGACGCGAATTATCCGGCCAGGGCCTGGGGCAGATGCTTGCCGCATTATTCGGTGGGATTGCCGGAGCCGGCACCACCGGTGCATCACTGGTGGCGATCAGCAGCGGAGGCCGTTACGGCACCGCCGTAATCAGTGCGTTTATTTTTATTTTTATTATTATTGTACTCGGGCCCATCGCTGCACTGCTACCGATCAGTGTGCTTGCAGGTATTATTTTACATGTGGCCATACTGGGCATGCTGGAAAGAGACATTATTGCCTGGTTAAAACGTCGTTCCAGCTTTATCGATGCCACAACAGCCTTACTGGTCACCGGCATCACGGTTACCTACGATTTAATGATTGCGGTTGCTGCCGGCATTATCATCGCCATCTTTCAGTTTGTGCGCGCACAGATTATGACACCGGTTATTCATCGTCGCTCAACCGTTGAACAGCATCCTTCCTTGCGCAAGCGTAGTAAGAAAAAACGGAATTTACTGAACAAACATGCCGACCGCATTATTATCTACGAATTGAAAGGCAATTTATTTTTTGGCTCGGTTGATAATTTATTTAAAGAATTAAGTACAGACCTGCAGCGCCCGGCACAAATTATTCTGGATATGGCGCGGGTACAACAGGTGGATTTAACTGCAGTAAGAATGTTGCAGCAGATGTCAGCTCGACTACGCGATGCCGATGGTGAACTGATTTTTACCAATGTTCGCAGTGGTAAAGGCTTGAGCCAGAAAGTTGAAAAAACACTGCGACGAATAAGCCCGCATCACAGTGGTGACTACCCGGTAAAAACCTTTATCGATGCCGACGAAGCCATCGAATATGCTGAAAATAAATTACTGGAACTACTGGGAGAAAAAAGCCACCATATCAAGCACATTGAACTGAAGGATAGCAACCTGTTTCATGGTTTAGCGAAAGACAGTGCTGCAATCATCCGGCAGGTTCTACAAACCGTAACGCTTGAGTCTGGTGAATATTTGTTCAGAAGTGATGATACCGGCAGTGAGCTGTTTATCGTCGTTAAAGGAGAAATCGACATACTTATGCCCTATAGCGAACACCATTATAAACGGCTGGCAAAATTCGGCCCCGGCTCGTTTTTTGGTGAAATATCCTTTCTAAAATCAGGCGCACGTACCGCCGATGCTAAAGCCGTTACAAAAACCGAACTGTATGTTCTAAGCCAGGAAGCTTTTCAGCAGTTAATTGAACAGTCACCGGAAACCGCAATTAAACTGCTCATGCGCCTGGGCAGAGATCTTGGTGAGCGTTTACGCTGGACCGATAAAGAACTGCGCAGAATGGCCGACTAATGATTACAGCGGTCGCTGTAAATAACCCTTAACTGTTAAAAATACGTTGCCATAAAGGCAAAGGCTTTTCCGCATGATGATCCAGATCGAGCTGCCATCGTGCAGTACGAAGCAAGGTGTCATCAAGATTGTCACGTGCATTAGTGGTAAAAATAACCAGTTCCGGATAAGCCTGCATACGTTTCAGTAAATAATTGATATCCAGATTAGCAAAACGGTCATTATCAGAATGCGCTTTTGTTCGCTTGCTGAACAGGCTGTCCGCTTCATCAAAGAACAGGATAAAATGGTTTTGCTCAGAAAAATCAAAAATCTGCAACAGCTTTTTTTCTGTTTCACCAATGTGCTGCGAAGCCACCGCCGATAAATCGACACAATAAATATCCCTGTTTACCAGCTTGCCCAGCAGACCGGCAGCAAATTCATTTTTTGGCGTAGAAGCACTGGAAAACAGCACAATATTACCCGCCTTGTTCTGAAAATGGCTGACGATAGTATTAAGCTGACGTGACAAATTTTCCGGCAACTGTTTGTCATCAAGCGATGGAGTCGTATCCAGTCGTTTCAAAAAGTTATTAACAGGTTCGGTTGTATCCATGCCTTGGTCCTCAAGCCGGTAAAAGCGACATTGCGCACATTGCTATCGTCGCTATCGCGTTCAGGTTTATCATCAATATATGATACACCAAAAAGTCGCCATTTATTTCGAACATCGTTGCTCATTCAATGATTCTTTACTGTAAACCCGTCAGATTTAACACTTCAGACACAATATCTGCTTATTACTTAATCTAGCTCAATTTTTAGTTAAATCTATTTGCGTTAAACTGGTTAGAGATCTACACCTCTATCCAGTAATTACATAGGAGAACAGTTATGGCTATCGCAGAAACTGTCAAAAACTATCTGGCTGAGAAAGCCGTTGATTACACCCTGCCCTCACATCCACACTCAGGCTCCAGCCACGAAACCGCCGAAGCATCTCATGTTCGCGAAGACCACATCGCCAAGGGCGTAATGGTTAAAGATGCCGCAGGCTATGCCATGCTGGTAGTCCCGGCGAGCCACTATGTCGAGATGAAGCAGGTACGTAAAGAACTCGACCGCAAACTGGAACTTGTTGAAGAAAATGAATTTTCCACACTATTTCCCGACTGCGAGCCCGGCGCTATACCACCAATCGGCACCGCCTACCAGATTGAGACATTTCTTGATGATTCGCTAACCACGCTTGCCAATGTCTATTTTGAAGCCGGTGACCACGAACATCTGGTGCATATCAACGGAAATGATTTTAAAACTTTGCTGAGCGGTGTTCGTCACGGCCACTACAGCCATGATGGATAAAAGAACCCCGCTGGCATTATACTGATTAAAGCATGCTGCCAGCGAATGCGAATTCCCCCGTTGCTGTATTGCATCGAATGACGTCCTGTTGATTTATGCCTGTTACCCTGCCAGCACGTTGACAGTACATATATAAACAGCTTTTGCATCGTATTCAAAAAGCAATACTTGAAGAAATTAATGCATATAGCGGATATGTATTAGCCCTGATTTAATGCGGGTTTGATCCATATCAAGCCCTTATCCTTCAAAATACCTTATTTTTCAGGATATTTTTATTTTAAAACAACCATGTTCAGCAACAACTTACACAGGGGAACAGCAATCTAATGGGCAGTCATATTCCAGAATGTATGGGAAATTATGACTTTGATAATATCGCTTTTTTTGCAAAAAAACGCTTTGTCGAAGGCTGTAATACAATTGAGTTAATGGCCGCTGCGACAACACAACGCGAAAAAGAAGAGATTGCGCTGGTTTGTTTACTGCACGTTGCCAATGATGAAATCCAGGACATTCAACTTTCCTGCAAACACGCCAGTCAATGCAAAATTACGGATTGTCGTGAACGGCTGATCAACAAAATTGCAAAAGAAATCGGAACCTATCCGGTATAACATTGATATATCCAGCGGCATGTATTCGTTGAATGCTGCAAATTCGTGACCGTTTATTTTTCAGAAAGAATTTTTATGATTTTGTTAAACTAGGGAAGCTCTGACCAGATCAGAGGCTCGCTAAAGCAAAAACAATCAATGGAAACAAAAATGAACATTGTCATCAAAACTGTCATCATATTAATACTCTCCAGCCTGTCATTAATCGCCTGTTCCAGCAGTCCGGAAGCCAGGAATGACCCGTACAATGACGCTGACTCACAAAGAACCCGGGCACAACAAACACAGGACGAGCTGTCCAGAGATACAGCAAGATAAGTTTTTCACTTTCATCAGAAATGAATGAAGAAAAAGCTTTTCACCGCTGCCCGCTTTTCCTGAAATGAGCAAACAACGCCTGACAACCATAAAGGCCTGCCTGGACAAACGGCAGACAGACCTGACCGTGATTATGGAAAATGTCCGCAAACCGCATAACCTGGCGGCCGTGGCACGTACACTGGAAGCCGTTGGCGGCCTGAATATACACGCTGTCAGCGATAAACCGTCCATCCGCCTTACCCAGATGGCGGCTGGCGGCATTCGAAAATGGGTAGAAGTGGTCAATCATGACGATATCAAAGAAGGCATCCGGCATCTCAAACAGCAGGGATATCAGGTCATCGCAACCACACTTAGCGCCGGGGCAAAAGATTATCGCGAGATCGATTACACCGGGCCAACCGCCGTACTGGTCGGCGAAGAACTCGAAGGTATCAGCCGGCAGGCGGTGCAACTGGCCGATCAAATAATCACCATTCCCATGGCCGGCATGGTGCAGTCCTTAAATGTCTCGGTCGCCTCAGCACTGGTGCTCTACGAAGCCTATCACCAGCGAAACCGGGCCGGTATGTACGACCACCGTTCACTGGATAACAAAGAATACCAGCGCCTGTTATTCAAAGCCTGTCATCGAAAAATAGCGAATTACTGTGATAACAAACGACTGCCTTATCCTGCCATCGATGAAAACGCAGAAATACTGGAACCGGTGGCTGGCAGCCAAGGCGGTTCAGACGATGATTTTTCTATGTGGGTAAAAAAAACCAGCTAACTGGAAACTGCTTTCTGAATAAGTGGCACCAGTGTCTCCGGCAGCTGTATACCACCGGAAAGTGCAAAATCATGCGCTTTTTCAGTCATTTTATTCCAGGTACGTTGTATTATTAACAACCACTTATCTTCATCATATTCCGGGTGTTTTTCTACAAACGCAAGCATGTAATGCTCAATAAACACCAGCGCAGAGACATCTTCCAGTAACCGGGTATCAGGATTTTTCTTTATCGACTTCTTGCTTACTGCCGCTTTTACGCGATTGATAAATTCATCATCATAACCGGCTTTTACCAGCAAAGCCGCAACCGTATCTGCATGGAACGTATACAGATTGGTGCGCCACAGGTGGTAGCCTTTACGGTCCATCGGGTATTCATCACGAGGATATTTCCAGCGCTGGATGTGTTGTGCACGCAGCGCCAGTTTCATCGCATCATCGCAATCAGGCGCATAACGCTGCTGCATATCAGTCATACGATGAGAATACAGCAGCTCTTTCGGCCACTGTTTTCCATCACTGGTTTCAAGATTAGTATCTTCATTGTTCGCTGCATCAATAAGTTGAACAGCGAGTTCATATTTGCTTTGTGTCATAGTATTAATATAAGTAATTGTTTAAATATTTAAGTTCACTTTAATTCTTCATGGAGCAATATATCAGAGAGACCTGACCTTCTCCAGCATCGCCCGGGCATGCCCCTCTGCCACTACACCGTAGATTACGTCAACCAGTACACCCTGTTTATCAATGACAAAGGTTGAACGCACTATACCCATCTTCTTCACCCCGTTTTTTTCTTTTTCCTGCCAGACAGCATAAGCATCACATAACTCCCCCGTAGTATCCGCAAGCAGATCCACTTCAAGAGCGAACTTGTCAATAAAGGCCTGATGACTCTCACAGGAATCCTTACTCACACCCAGTATCACCGTGTCCGCCTCAGCAAAATCGTTGACAAGCGCAGTAAACTGATTGGCCTCAATAGTACAGCCCGGTGTGTCATCCTTGGGATAAAAGTATAAAACAATATTTTTATTGCCCTTGAAATCAGACAGACTGATCATTTTATTATGTTGATTTGCTGTGCTGAAGGCAGGTGCCGGCTGATTTATTTTAAGCATAGTATTGGTCTCTTCTCATCATTTAAACCACTATAACAATATTATGACTGAAGAACACCGAGGAAATATACGTGAATAAGGTAGGAATAAGGTAGCGGAGGGATTATTTTTTAATCCCTCCGTCACCTTTTTACATTGAGGCAAGGAGTTGAACAAGTTGAGTATTGTCGGGTATCAGGGTTTATTCTAAATTGCTTTATTACTTATATATGTACTGGAATCCATGCTGGCATGTAGCACTCTGACAATACTAATACCATGAGAATTTTTTATATAATATAGAACATGTCGTTGATATGGAAAACCAAGCAAGTCCGCAGACAAAGCATCACACTTTAATCCC
>JAJRUQ010000110.1 GCA_024277705.1 Gammaproteobacteria bacterium | reverse complement strand
GTTCATTTCATAAGGAATGACAGACAAAGGCAAAGCACCCAGAATACGCTGCACTCCCCTTGCACCTCGAACTGCGCCACTGATGGCATCTGCAACAATGGCAAAACCCAGACCGCAACCAATCGCCAGAATAAAGCCTAAAAATATAAGCGCAGGTCTGTTAGGACTGATAGGCTCTTCCGGCAGTGCTGGTGGGTCAATCAAGGTAAAGCGTTCACCCTTGCTTTCCGATTCCAGCTGCTTAGCAACATCCGCCTGCATTTGTTTGGCCTTGGTTTGCTGGTAACGAAGAACTGCATTTTCATAGTCTCTTTTTAATACCAGGTATTCACGTTCAACCTGCGGAGCTTCATATAAGGTTTTTTCAATTTCCGATATTTTATCAACCGTTTCCTTGCGTTGCTTTTTAATAGAGCTGATTTCGCTTTCGGTGCTGGCGAGTTGAGATTGCAGGGTGATATAAACAGGGTTTTCCGGTTGCTCCTGATAATAATCATCCACCGGTTTGTTTCTGCTGGCTTGCAGTTGTTTATTAAGTTCGCTGATCTTTTCATTTAAAGCGAGAATATCCGGATGTTCAGCCGTGTACTTTTGTTTCTTTTGTGCCAGCTCACCTTCTAGCATCTTAAGCTCTTCTGCTAAAGCAGAAGAACCATCCTGCTTGCCGGTTTCTTTTTCCAGCGAATCAATTTCGCTTTGCAGGCGCAAGACATCGGGATGCTCAGCTGAGTACCTGGACTTTGCTGTGCTGTATTCAGTCTGTAAAAGCTTCAATCTTTCCGTAGCGCCAGGGATAGAAGTATTACCGGGATCAATCTGTGCCAGTTGTCCACTTAAATAAAATCGTTTTTCTTCAAGCGACCTTAAGGTAGCATCCAGTGTTGATAAATCATTTTCTTTTCTTTGTAAAACACTCAGGTTCAACTGCTGCAATTCAGGTAAGGCATCGGCATGCAGTTGTTTAAAAGTGGCTAATTTACTTTCCAGTTCATTAATCTGCTGATTTAAACGATCGGTTTCTTCTTTGAAAAACCTGGAAGTCTCGGATGCTTTTTCTGTGCGACTGGTCAGATTTTCATTTAGATAGAGTGTTGTTAATTCATTGGCAACACGCTGTACTTTTTCCGGTGACTCACCGGTAAAAGACAAAGAAAAGGCAATGGTTGCAGCTGATGGCCGGCCGGTTCGTGGATCGACGACTTCAGCGCTAATCACCTCAAGCGCAACGTCTTCCTGCATACGCGCCACTATTTCTTCATTGGTTTCAAATTTACGCTGATCTTCATATAAATTATATTTATCAACCAGTTTCAATAAATTGGTTCGGGTCATTACCCGTGCCTGAATCGACTGAATCCTTTCTGCAGCATAACTGGTCACGGTAGACATCACCAGTTCAGGCGGTATTTCCTGCTGTTCAATCAAAATGGTTGAACTGGATTTATAAATTGCGGGCAATAAAAGTGCAACCAGGACTGTAATAAGGAGCACTACAGAAATAATTGAAAAAATTGCCGTTTTTCGCTTACGAATGGCGATTATATAATCTTGAATATCTTTTGCTTGTTGTTGTTCTTCCATATCACTCTAAAACCATTTTTATCGAATCTTTAGTTAGTTGCACTTCATTATTCGTGCTTAATTATAGTAGCTTATCTCACTTTAAAATGTTGATAATGAGGGAAAGTTATAGCTTAAACCTACATATACCCGGTTTGATGAAGGTGTTTTATTGCTAATATTGTCTCTATCAAACCTTCTTTGAGAATATCGATAAGACCCATGTACATCCCAGTACCGGCTTATGCTATAACGTAATATGGGTTCAAAAAACAATATCTTACGATCGGTGTTTCTCGTTACCGAACCGACAGCATTATAAACCTCATATCGAGCATTTAAAGTAAATTTCAATAATTCAGACAGCCCGGTATTATAGCCAATCTTTAAACGGTCCACCACATTTAAACCACCAAACGAATTTGCGGTGTTATCACGACTGATAGTCGCTGTCGCACTTCCCTTTTCAAGCTGTTTTGTAATGCCGGCATTTAACACAAACCCTCTGTCGTTAAAATCCACCTCACGTGTAACATCAATAGGGTTTCCAAAGAAATCAAATGTTTGTGTCCTCAGACTGGTACTGTTACGTCTTGAAATACCTGCCAGAAAATTAGCAGATAAGGTTTTAGAAAACTCATGTTCAATACCCAGGCGCGGCATAAACAACTGGTAGGTTAACAGGGAATCTTTACTTGTATAATCCACAGCGGTCATACTTAATGTAATCCTGTCTTTCTCGGTTAAACTATACACCAATGAAGCGGCACCAGTTTTAGTAATATAAGGCGTAAACCCGGTATTTGCAGCATCCAGATATTCAATGTCAAAATAAGCATAAGACATATTCAAATACAAACGTTCTGTCATCAAACGTGTGTATTGGGGAGTAACCCCCTGTTTCTTTCTATTTATCCGGCGCCCGACAATGCCGAAATCAGATGATGCAGAATTCAGGTTACTGTCCAAATCATAATTCGCGTTTAATGAAAATATATTACGCTCAGCAGTATATTTTCCCGTCACATCAAAATATTTATCGTTACTGTTTATATTGGCATCTGAATAATTATTGCTTCTTAATCGAGCCGCCATATCCGCCTGCCAATGCGTCTCTTTAATGATCCCCTTGATGGTCGGCGTTACAATCAACCCTGTAACACTGTCGTGCTGAAGTGGCGTAAGAAAAATATTGTCATTATATTCAGCACGCGCATCAACATCAGCCTCAATCAAATATTCTTTCGAAGATGTACAGGGTGCATAAATAATAAAGAAGCAGGCGATTAGCGCTGCATTTATATCAGAGATTTTAAACACGAAAACTTACTGCTAATAACAGTTAATATAACTTACGGGACAACCACCGTATCACCCGCTTGCAGAATAATATTCATTTCCAAGCTTTCACCATCAATCACATCGTCATAATCAAATAGCTTAACCTCTGTACCGGATGCAGTACGACGGATAACTTTTATGTCGCCAGAATCTGCGTAAGGAGTTAATCCACCCGCCATGGTTAATGCCTGTAAAACATCCATATAACCGGTTGTAATAAATTCACCGGGGCGATTCACTTTACCAATCACGTATATCTTGTTACTCATCGATTTCACCACACTGACAGTAACATTCGGATTAGGGATATAACGCTTAAGCTTTTTCACCAGCGTAGCGGATAAATCAACGGCGGTCGAACCACCGGCCTGTATTTCACCAACCAGTGGAAAAGTAATGCCACCATCCGGGCGAACCAGAACCTCAAGTTGCAAACCCTCTTCTTTCCATACGGAAATATTCAATACATCACCGGGACCAATAACATAAGAGTTACCGACAGCAGCGACATGCTCATTACTCCCTTGCGCAACTGCATTAAAAACAGCAAAAAACAAAAAAAATGCCACAAGGCTCTTAAAATTAACTTTTTTCATAATAATCTCAACGTAAATAAAATATTTATTCCTTTTAAATCTTAAGCAAGCACTGAACAATTAGTGTTTTGTCATCCTGAACAATAGTGAAGGATCTTTTACACCAGTACTACCAATTAATTGCTTAGCATAAGCTTTCTCGTTTCGTTTGAAATGACAAAAATACCAGGCCAGAGCTTCCTTAATAAAATTATACCAGCCCGCGATAAGCAATTAATGCCAGTGCAAGCGCAACTGAACCGGAAAAACGATTAATCCGACCCTTCATATTCTGCACCACTAATTCACAAATATAGAACAATATAATAATCTGAACAATCATCCAGATAATTTGCTCTCTAAAAACATCCTCTCCCGGCAGGATTTCAATAACCAGCACGATAGCAATCACCAGGTAATCCAACGGAGTTATTTTAAACTCTTTATCAGAAGTGGTTTTAATGGCAACAAACCCCAAAACAACCATGAAAGTAAAATAGACAACAACCAGATCAACTTTATGGTTCAGCCATTCAGACGGATAAGTCGATAACAGGTACACAGAAAACCCGATCGCCACAAACAAAATCAAGCGATACAACTGGTAACCCATTATACCTGTTGCAAGCACAAAGATTAATAGCAACAATAGAATTAATGACGATACCGCAAAATCAGTCGGCACACTGCTGATAACCAGTGCGGTTGCAATCATAAATAGAGACAACCCCGATTCAATAGACTTTACCGGTACATCGCGCATTCTGGGGTATTTATCCAGAAATTGAACAAATATATCTTTCTTCAAACTGTCACCGGCATGAACTTTAAAGCCGCTTCGTTCAGCATAGGTTAAAAACACAAAAACAGAGGCACAGATCAAAAGGTAAAACAGCAATATTAAAGCATCCGACTCATACATTAACGGTATGGCACTCAATACCAGGACAAATTGCACGGTATAAATAAACATCACCGATTCATAATGCAAAAAACCAATATCAAGCAAACGATGGTGAACATGGTTTTTAGTCGCCTTGAACAAGTTTAATTTATGTTTAGCGCGTAAAAAAAACACTGCAAGAATATCAACTATCGGCAACCCTAATAATAATACCGGTATCGCCGGGCTTAACGTGGTATTCACCTGCTGCGTCAGCATTATTACCAGAACAGCTAAGATGAAACCCAGAAACTGACTACCACCATCACCCATAAAGACACGCGCAGGGTGAGAGTTAAACCGTAAAAAACCAAATATACCACCAATGGTTGCGGCACAGATAAGCAGCATGGTGCTGCTGTTAAACAGAAACGCCAGATAGGCAATGGCACCCAGACTTAACAGAGATTCACCACCTGCAAGACCATCGAGACCATCGGAATGATTAATGGCGTTGATCATGCCAACAATGGCTATTACAGTAAACGGCTTACCCACCGCCGAAGGTATCGCATCATAACCATATAAAGGAAAATGACTGACGTATAAATCACCGTAATACACCACAATAGCGGCAGCAAAAAACTGGCCGACAAATTTCACATAATGGCCCAGTTCGGTAATATCATCCCAGGTACCAAAGACCAGCAGGACCGTTGTACCGGCTAACAACGCAACCGTTAAATCGTTAAACGGCAACCAGATAAACATCGGAACCAACGCACCCAGTACAATACCTAAACCACCAACCCGCGGTACAGGCACTGTATGCACCTTTCTGGCATCGGGTTTATCTATCATGCCTAATACGGGTGCCAGGCGCATCATCAAGGGAATGATTGCCATACTGATCGCCATTGCCATCATGGCAATGATCAGGTACAGGCCTAAGTTATCGTTATTCATTACCAGCTACAGATATCATTCAGGCATGAAGTCAAGCATGACTGGTTTTACATCTTTAAGAAAGGCAGCCAGCCGGGCATCTGCAGCAGCAACATCTTCACCGGGGGCGATCGCAGTGGTAAGACGAACCAGTGAACCATCGGTGCGATTGCGGGTTAAGGCATCCCAGAACAAATACCATTTCACCATATATTCATTGGTCACGACCCTGTCTCTTTGCTGGAACCAGTAATAAACCAGTTGCCCATAATCACCTTTTTTAATCAGCAGGCGATTAACAAAAAGCGGCTCGTTCATAAGCGTTATGTTATCGACCGCCACGGTTTGCAGGTCTTCAATTTTCCAGCCACCACCGGGAATACATGCCCGAGGTGAATGTGCGGCTGCACCCGCCTGTTGCGAAGCATAATAAGCGACATAATAATTAACACGATCACCTTTACTGTTAGAAAAGTCAGCAACAATATAATCGTCCGCTTTCAGAGAATCCAGAATATTCTGTTCAAGATAGCTTTGCCTGCCGTTCCAGTCCTTAACTGACATGGGGAAAACACTGTAATTTTTTCTATCCAGCAACAGTTCTTCGCGCTCCTGAATATATAATGTTGAAACCGTATACAAAGCCAATGTTGCCAGCAGTACATAATGAACCGCACCGGTATTGATGGCTTTTCTTTCACAGTCAGGGTCTACTGGTTCCGGTATATCTATGCCGAATACCTCTGAAAGTTTGCGTTTGTTTTTACCGATGCGGGCAAGCACCGCCATTTCAATAAATAAAATACCCATACAGGCCATAAAAATTATCCAGCCTTCAAAATCATGCAGGAATCCTTCAGCCTGCTCGATACCGTAATATTCAACAAGCACCCCGATAACACCGATACGAAAGCTGTTCATCAATACGGTAATCGGCACACTGGAAAGAAACACAACTACGCGTTTCCAGGTTTCAACATTATATAAATAAGCGGCAACAAACGATAAACTCACCAGCGGAAATAAATAACGCAGACCACTGCAAGCTTCAACCACCTGAAGTTTAAAGGCGCCCAAATCAATCACATTACCTTCAAGGTAGACACTGATATCAAACAAACGAATAACCGCAACGCCCAGTTCAGATGATATAAGTTGCAGTTGCCCAGACAGGTTGTTGTAAATAAAAGGCGGCAAAGGCACCATAAAAAACATCAACGCAATCGGCACCGCAACAATCTTGAATGTTTGCCAGCCAAGCACACCGTAAGCAAGAGACAGGATGGTAAGGACCAATGCATACTGAGATAAGGTATGGGTAGTTGATACCGCGCCAATGAAGTAGAAGCTACCACTTATCAGCAATAAAGGTATTGCCCAGTATGTCGGTTTAAACGGTTGTTTCAGTATAAGTTCTTTTCGCTGCCAGACTAAAAACAGGGTAATGAATGGAATAATATAACCATAACCGTACTCTTCTTTGGTATCCCAGCGCCACATCATATCCTGTATGGTTTCCATAAACGGATATGCAATTAATACCGCAAATACCGCAAACACCGCAAACAGGGTTTTTGATATATACCAGCATTGTGTTGTATTTTCATTATTCATAGTTAATCCAGTATTCTTTCCTTTATAAAATTCTTTTACAATCCAGCAGTATTAATAAGAGCCTTTTGCCTGCATTCCATGGCTTATTCTAATCAGGTTTGTTACTGGCTCAATATAAACTTTTCGCAACATGTAGTCAGTATAGCGCTTGTACATTGTTAAATTAGCCTTTTCATTTACTGACTTAAACGTGTCAACATCATTTTGAAATTCACTACCATAATCCTTTATATACTCAGGATAAAGAATCTCTTTTGCATATTGATACAATTCGATATCCAGAACATTTTTTTCTAGAATTGATTCTTTATACTGTTCAAAAATATCAGATGTTTTAACACGATTTCTGGCCAGATTCTGCTGCTGATATTTCGGGTCAAATTCACCCGGTAACAGCTTGTTCTTCAGCAATACCAGAAACTCATCAAACTGTTCAACAAAGCCCACCAGCATTATTTTATCTTTCAGCACCTTTTTTGCGTTATCAATATTTCCATTCGGGTCATATTTTTTTGTCTGGAAATTACTGACTTCTTCAGTATCCAGAAATTCTTCAAAGGATAATTTTTTACCCATTCTCTCAACCCAGTACTGGTACTGAGAAACATAACGCTTTACCGGGTCACGTAAAATTGTAATGTAGTTAATTTTCAAGCCACTCGCATCAAGATCAGCAAAAGGCTTCACCGAATGACCGGCAATACAACTCAGGCCGGGCACAACTTTACGCGCAACATTCAAATCCCGGGCGGTAAACAAACCATTGGATTCCTTATAAAACGGGCGAGCATCAATATATTTTAAAAAATAATTATGCCGTAATATATGTATAAAGGTTGTTCCAGCTGCTTTTTCCACATGGACAAATGCCAATATTTCTCCTGAATTACTCATTAAAATCTACTCTGGATAACCGTATTTTTACAATCACTGCTGTTCGTTAACCGCTTTTTTATGTTTTACCCTTTGCATTACAAATTGCTTTAGCAGTTGCCACAGAAACAGTGAATTTGTATACAGATAACGCTTCCACAATCTTCCGGGTTCCTGCAACAAACGATGCAGCCATTCAAGCCCTGCTTTTTGCATCCATAACGGTGCTCGTTTAACAACACCCGCATGAAAATCAAACGCTGCACCTACACCGAGCAATATTGCCGGTCGCAGCTGTTGCCAATGCTCACTCATCCAGAATTCCTGCTTTGGCGCTCCCAGGCCTATCCATACCACATCAGGCTCTGCATCACGTATTCTTTGCAGTGCCGCCTCCATTTCATCCTGTGATAAAGAACGAAATGGCGGCGATTCCTTACCTACAATTTTTAACTTTGAATACTTGTCTGATAATTTTTTTACCAGTGTTTCAAGCGTTTCCGGGCTGCCGCCATAAAAATAATGCTTTAGTGGCGGTTCACATTCATGCTCAAGAAGTTTTGCAAAAAAGTCAGGACCCGGCACTTGCTCGATACCTTTGTTACCGGATAATTTACCAACCCAATACACCGGCTTACCATCAGGCAAACTCATAAAAGAGTCATTCACCACATCCTTAAACCGGCGGTCATTAACAGCCATCACCGATGCATGAACATTGGTAAAACAGACATAGCCACCTTTTTTGCTGGCAAGCTGCTCACACACCGTTGTCACCGCACTCTGCATGGTTGCTTTCACAATCTGGCAACCGATGACATTAAACCGCTCAATCATAAACAGCCCGCCAGTTTCCGGTAATTTTCATATACCGGCGCCAGCACGTATCCCGGAGTATAGTGCTTAACCGCATCGGTACACGGCAAACCGGCATACTGCTTAATATTACTTAATGTTCTATCCATTGCATCAGATATAGCAGTCGCCGTCCTATTTTCAACAACTTCGCCATTTTTATTATGTAAAACAACACGTTTTACTTCACCAACATCGGTTGTCACGACAGGTAAACCTGAGCCAAGTGCTTCCAGAACACACATTGGCATGCCTTCATAAGCCGATGACAATACGAATAAATCAGATGCACGTAATATATTAGAAATTTCCGATGCGGATAACAGCCCGGCCAAAACAACATTTTGTGATATAGCCAGTTGCTCCAGACATGCCAGCAACTCCACACGAAGTATACCATCACCAATATAGATAAGGCTTGTTGACGGTCTTTTATCCAGTAATAATTTGAATGCCTGTGCCAGCAGAACCGGATCTTTTTGCGAATCCAGTCTGCCGACAGTCACCAGAATTTCACTGCTTTCATCAAACTCCCATTGCCGGCAGATTTTCTGTCTGAGTTTTTTTGTCTCAGCTTCATCAACCGGATAAAAGATATCAGGATCCATCCATGTCGGTACAAAGGCAAACCTGTCCTTAATATCAGGGTGTTTGCTCTTATACATTTCAACAGCATCTTCTCTGACCGAATATATACTGCGCAGGCGCCGGATAAGAAAACTTTCGATTTTAAAATAAAGTGATGGAAATTTGCTCCATAAGATATCCGAATCAGGATTATTCAACACCTGCATATTCTGGTGGACAAACGCAGTCTTCGGACGCGAGTCAAACAGATACACCAGCATAGGCTCCAGCCGATGAAACTCCAGCACCTGCGCATCAATAACGGGACGATATCTTAATAAACCCGTAGTAAATAACACCGATAAAGGTATTTTTCCACGACTTTCAGGATTTTTTAGCTCAGCCACAGGAAAAAATCGATACTTCCGCCGGCCAAGATCACAGTCAGTCCACTTCCCCACCGGCCGGTTAACAGCATCTGTTGTTACTCCAACCAATGAAACGGCTATATCTTCTGGCGGCCAGCGCAAGATTCCTCTAATAAAAGTATCAATACCACCGGGAATAACCCCCATCGGATCTGCAGGGTAGATAATACAAACATTACAATCTGGCATATTTCTATTTAAACTCTATAGTATCGGCATCCGCATTATCGATTAACAGATAATTTGGCCAACCATTGACATTGATTGATAATTTGCCAGAAGATGTGAACTTTTCACTCTCATCGACAGGGTTACCCATAATGTCCAGCAAGCGGACAGTATGGCCATGCGGATTATAGGTAATTACCTCTTCTTTTTCCTTCCAGTTATACAATAATGCGACGAGGCCCTCATTTTTAGAAAATAAATACACTCTGGTACCGGATTCCATATCAATTAAACGCTCAAATTTTGCATTACCGATTATCTCGGTCATGGCATCATAAACGGGGATTTGCGGCATCGGCTCCAGTTGTGCATCAAACAAACCAAAACGATGATGTACTTTTGTCATTGTTGCGGTACTACTGTCCATATAAAACCAGAACAATTTTTTTACATCAGCAGCAAAAGCGGCGGCATGAATGGCAGGCAGTTGACGACTTACTTCCAGATAGTTATGAGTACGGTCAATATCACTGAACTTTTTGTCTCCGGTGAACCGGTCTGCCCTGTCATCATGGTAACTTGACCAGGGGATTCCTCGTTCGGTATCCCATATATCAATACCAGGTTTTGCACTATCTTTCAGCGCTGTCCTGATTAATTGAACATATCCGTTCTCTTCATTTCTGTGATCAAACTTTTTCCCTAGAAAACGAAACGCATGCTCGCTATGATAAGTGAGTATATCAATATAATGTTCTGTATTTCTATTTAACATATCCTGTAAAAATCCGGGGGTTTTCATCACTTTTCGTGCAACCGCCAGGCCCTTGCCCTTAGTACTGGAAAACCCCAGCAAGTTTGCATCGGGCTGCAACTGGTTCTGTACTTTTGCCGTTATCTTTACCAGTTGATTATAAGCATCAGGGGTGAATTTATGACCGGGCTCATTCCATATCTCATAATATTTAACCCGTCCGTCGATATGATCAAAAACATTGGCCAGGTATGATTCATAAATATCTAAATCAAGATAATTGCCACCTTTTGCTTTTTCAAAATTTCGCCTAAGTCTTTTAGTGCGCAAGCCTTCGGTTAAATCCAGCGTATTCACCGCTGCTTCATCTGTTTTCATCCATGCAGGTATTCTATTGGGCAAATTTGCACCCAGCTCAAGCAAAGGTTCCAGTTTAAACATGGCGGAAAAATAAAGACTGCGATCAAGGAAACTGTAATCGTAAATCTTGCCATCAACTGACAGCAAATCAGGCATGGCAGGGGTAAACAGCCTGACATTACCCGCACCCATTTCACTGGCAAGTTTGTATAGTTCACCACCTTGAAGACCAGCATCAATCATTGTGCGCTGACCGTGTTCTTCCATAGCAATCCCATATCGCTGACGGTTTATATCACTACCACTGTTTTTGTTAATAACGACGTAGGTACGCCTGGCAAGACGCTGATTACTTTTATCCGGAAGCCCCGTCCATATTTCTATCCAGTAAGCACCACGTTGGCCGGTAGGAAGCTTTAATTCATACGTTTTATGTAACACACCTGTGAGTACAATCTTGCCGGTTATAATATTACGGATTTTATAGTGTAAATCCAAATTCTGATTTATATTCCCGATAATGCTGGCAATGGCATTTTCTTTAAGAGAAAAAACTGAAGTTGGCTTATTTGTGTTAATGACAAAGGGTGATACAGTATCTTGCAATGCAGATGAACCCTCAATAGATAACTCATCAAGCTGAACATTACCTCTGGAAATCACCCATATAATCATTCTGACAGGTACTCGTTCTTTGCCATCAAGATTACGGGTTAGCGCATCCGTTAAAAACACATATTCAAAGTTGTTGCGACCTTTTTGATACTTGATTTTTTTTGTCGCAATATGGTTTCTACCCTGAGAAACATCAAGTCTTACTGTCACGATTCGTTCAGACTGCAGCAGCATCGACACCTTATAAACAGACTGTGCCTCCAGCATAAAAACATGCGGCACCAGCTTATAACCACCACTACTTAATCCGGGAAGGTGTAATGCATAGGAACCTCTGATAGCATTAATGTCATTTACTTCAGGAGG
>JAJRUQ010000007.1 GCA_024277705.1 Gammaproteobacteria bacterium | reverse complement strand
GAAGCTTCTATTGCTTATAACGAAAAGACCTGGCAGGCAAGTTTAAATGTTACAGGGTCATTTTTCAGTAACGACAATGAAAACATAAACTGGGATAACCCGTATAACGCGCAGACAACAGGGGCAGATAGCGGAAACCTGGCGTTGGCACCGGATAACGATGCGCGTCAGATAAGCCTGGCGGCTTCTATAGTGTTACCGGCACGCACCACGGTTAGCGGGCTGGTCAGCATGGGGCGAATGCGACAGGATGAAACATTCCAGGCTTATACCAGTAATGCGTCGATCGCCACTGCTGCACTACCACGTAGTTCTGCCAATGCTGAAGTAGAAACAACACTTCTTAAGCTGCGTATGGTTTCATCACCGATTAAAGATTTTACTTTTAAGGGCAAGTTACAACACAAGGAACGTGACAATAAAACCCCGGAAGATGTTTTTAACTATGTTGTCACTGATCTTTTTGTTTCACCGACGAACACCAGTAACAAGGCTTATGACTATAAACGCACTGATCTTGGCTTAAGCGGAGAATATCGTTTACCTGTTCGTTCCCGCATTTCTGCCGGTTACGACTATGAACGTTACCAGCGTAGTCATCAGGCACGAGATGAAAGCACTACCAACAAGCTTTGGAGTAAATTAAGAAGCCGGGCTATCGATGCTACTGACATCAGCATCAAGCTATACCTGGAGGATCGTGGTGGGTCAGATTATAAAACCAGCAATGTAAGCAGCCCCGAGAATCCACGAATGCGTCAGTTTAATTTAGCCAACCGAAAACGAAAGGGAGTGCTGGCTAATATTAACAACTATGCAGGTGAACGACTTAATGTCGGCTTTGAAGTGGAATATAATAATGATGATTATGACGATACTCAGATCGGATTACTGAAGAGCCAGTATCAACGTTACGGTTTTGATGCCTCTTATCTATTCCCGGAGAATGTTTCAATTTTTGCTTCTTATTACAACGAAAATATAGAGTCACGCCAGGCAGGCAGTCAACTATTTTCCAATCCTGACTGGTTTGGTGAAACAGATGATACCTTTAACACTAGCACCGTGGGCATTCTGTACCCAAAGATTGCTGGTCGACTGGATGCCACGCTTGAATACAGCTATGCAAAATCCAGGGGGAACATCAGTAATAATAGCAGCGGCCTGGAATCTGATTTCCCGGGATTACAAAGCAAATTTCAACAACTTAAACTGGAGCTTACCTATCCTTATAATAAATCAATCATTATCGGCTTCAATTACATGTATGAGGCCTTCAAGGCGGATGACTGGGCACTAGAAGGCGTAGAAGCAAGCACCGTGCCCAATCTGTTATCATTAGGCGCAAACCCTTATGATTATGATGTTCACGTGTTTTATCTTAACCTTCGCTATGTATTTGACAGCCGTAACTAGCCTGACCGTTGTTAATACAGATATTCATTCATTACAGACAGCGGTTACAGGTCTATTTTTCCGTCACATAAATACGTGAAAAAAAACTGGTTAAATTATAATTATTCCACCGTATTGAACTCACCATACTATATCCTTAGGATATATGAATTAACAACGAAGATCATATAACGCCGTTGCTTTGTAAATAATAATGAATATAAACAGTAACTTGCTGATGGTATGCCATGAATGCGATACAGTACAGGACGTTTCACATATTGCTGAAGGTAACATCGGCTTATGTGTATGTTGTGGTGAACGCCTGTTTAAAAATCCCCGATCAGCCATAGAAAAACCTCTGGCTCTGATTATCGCCTGCCTCATTTTATTTATTGTCGCCAATATCTATCCGATAATGACATTGAATATTCTGGGCATTGAACGTGAAACAACATTGACCGGAGCCGCACTTATTTTTTTTGAGCAGGGTCGGCCTGACTTAGCAATCGTTGTCTGGTTTACCAGTGTTCTATTGCCCGGTTTTAGTATATTTGCTTTATGTTACATACTATTCTCTATTTATTTGCAAAAATGCTGGCGATTTACACGCTACTTACTGCTTTGGGTCAGCCGTTTATTACCATGGGGCATGATGGATGTTTTTTTACTGGCAATACTGGTCGCTTTGGTAAAGTTATCCTCTTTAGCTGACATCGTTTTAGGCCTTGGTTTTATTGCTTTCGTGGCATTGATTGTATGTTATGCAGCTGCAATATCATCCATCGAAATGCATATATTATGGAATCGTTTAGATAAAAATTCTAAAGGCAGATGCCTTGAATAAAAACTTCATCAGGGCTAGAGATCTGGGTCTGGCAGGCTGTCATATATGTGATCAGATTGTCAGGCTGGGAGATCATTCAGCTGCAAAATGTCCACGTTGTAATGCCACTGTTCATTATCGAAAGCCTGACAGTATAAACAGATCATGGGCATTTTTAATCAGTGCCTTTATTATGTACATACCCGCAAATACTGAAGCCATTATGGTAACCGGTGCTTTAGGGCAGAAAAGTTCAGATACGATTATAAGTGGCATATTATATTTTCTAGCTCATGGTGACTGGCCTTTGGCACTGGTTATTTTTTCAGCCAGTGTGTTATTGCCACTGTTAAAAATAATGGCGATCACCTATTTATTAATAATGGTGCAACGTGGCAGTACTTTGCGACAAAAAGAAAAAACCCGCCTGTATTTAATCGCAGAAGTAATGGGCAGATGGTCAATGGTTGACGTATTTGTGGTTGCTATATTAGCGGCATTAATCCAGATGGGCGAGTTAAGCTCAATAAAACCAGGCCCTGCGGGCATGGCTTTTGCTGCAATGGTAATATTAACAATGTTTTCAGCTATGGCATTTGATCCTAAATTAATATGGGATCAGTCGGAAAAAAACCAATGACAGAAGAAATCACTAAACACATACCACAGGCTAAAACAGTAACTAAAAGTAATGCCATTTCACCAATATGGGTAATTCCGATTATCGCCCTGTTGATTGGTGCATGGCTGGTATTTCAAAGCTCGACTAAAGAAAATATTTTTGTAGAAGTTACCTTCAAAAGTGCTGCTGGCCTTGAGGCGGGAAAAACGCTGGTTAAATTACGCAATGTAAAAATAGGAGAACTTACTGAAGTAAAATTTACAGAAGATTTATCAGAAGTCGTGGTGGTCATGGAACTGACAGGGATTTCAAGTGAGATATTAACCGATAGTACCCGCTTTTGGGTGGTGAAACCGCGCATAGGTGTTGAAGGTGTTAGCGGACTTGACACATTGCTAAGTGGCGCTTACATAGAAATAGATCCTGGCAAGGGTGGTATGCCTATGCAAAAGTTTACCGGCATGGAAGAGCCGCAAATATATCAATTAGGCAACCCGGGTACTAAATATAAATTAAAATCAAACAAGCTAGGCTCATTAAGCAGGGGCTCTCCAGTAAAATACCGCGGTATAACGGTGGGCAGTATCACCCGCTATAAACTAATAGAAGATCATAGTTACGTAGAAATAGAAATTTTTATTAACTCACCACATGATAAATTTGTAAGTAAACATTCCCGTTTCTGGAACATTTCAGGTGTGAATATAGAACTGAATGCAAAAGGCTTTGATTTTGAAATGGAATCTGTCAGCTCACTCATTTCAGGCGGCATTGCTTTTACTAATGCCTATGCCTCTGACCCTTCTCCTGACGGGATGACGCAGATAAATGAAAATACATTATTCACCCTGTATGCGACTGAAGAGCCCGATATAGAAGAGAAAGTAAGTTTTGGTGCCCCCATTAAACTTTATTTTGAAAATGGAGTAAGTGGCTTATCAACAGGTGCCCCAGTAGAGTATAAAGGCATTAGAATAGGCACAGTGATAAACGTAGGCGTAGAAGAAAGCAAGGATAAAAATAATATTATTACTTTTGCCATGATCGAAATAGAACCTGAGCGACTGCCATCGAACGTTCAGGAAGAATATCTTAGTCAGGAAGAACGGGTCAAAAAAGTGTATTCCTTTTTTGAGCATATGGTTAAGCAGGGTGTTCGAGGCCAGTTGCAAAGTAATATCTTAACCGGAAAATCGTTAATCTTATTTGATATTTTTACAGAGCAAAAAGATGCCAGGGTTATATATACGGATAATTATATAATTGTGCCGACAGTAGCAGAAACAGTGGCAGGCTTAATAAAACAAATTAATGAATTGTTAGCAAGAATGAGATCATTGCCAATAGAAACCATTGGTGGCAATTTAGATGAAGCAGCGGTTAATTTAAACAACTTGATTAAATCCTTAAATGCAGAAGAAAATGGAATGACCGGTATACAGATTAATGAAACTCTCATCGAATTAAACAGAGCCGCACGTTCAATTCGAGTGATGTCCGAATATCTTGAAAGACACCCGGAAGCATTAATAAAAGGTAAAAACAGAGAGTAATGCCAGTGAATAATATATTTAAAAAACTATCTGTCATTTTATTACTGTTATCACTAACGGCCTGTGGTACTTCACCCAAAACAAATTTCTATTTGTTAAGTTCTGATAATGACATAGAGAAAAGCCCCGACGGAAATATTTCTATTGGCATCTGGCAGATAGCCTTGCCTGAATTGATTGATCGACCTGAAATCGTTACAAAAACAGGGCCATATACAATAGACATGGCCGATTTTCATCGCTGGGCAGGCAGCCTTGAAAATAATGTAACAATATTAATTGCAGAAGAGCTCTCTCATAATTTAAACACAGGCTATATTGTTATATCGCCATGGTCATCATATAGAAATCTGGATTATCAAATTAAAGTACACATCCGGGAGTTTACCGGTGAATTAGGCGGTGAAAGCAAACTTGAAGGAGCGTATGTTATTTTAAACGGCAAAGGAAATAAAAAATTTCTGGAACAAAGTTTTTCCTTAAAAGAAAAAGCAAAAGGCAAGGGCTACGATGACTTGGTGTCTGCTATGAGCCAACTGGTAATTCGTCTGTCAGCTCAGATATCTTCAGCTGTTTCTATTCAAACACATAAAAAGTAATCAGGAACAGGCTGAAGTGTACTGACATCCTCAGTCAGCTGAATCAAGCAACATCATATATTCAGGTTACTCGGATATCATACAGGGTGATGTGGCTCAGGCACAGCAACCGTTCCCACTTACCATGCATAAAGTTAACGGGACAACAGTGACTACAGTATTGTATTCTGTAAAAAAACAGGCTCGTAAAATTACAGCTTAATTTTTTCCGGTATATAACTGCGTGATGTTGCCGCCTTTCCGACGCGCCGTATCCCTAATACAAAAGCCGCGATACGCATGTCGATATTTTCTTTTTCCGCCACATCACGAACTGCGGCGTATGCTTTGCGCATTTTGTGCGTCAGCTCTTCATCAACACGCTCTTTTTTCCAGCGAAATTGTTGAATGTTCTGCGCCCATTCGAAGTAGCTTACGGTAACGCCACCAGCATTCGCTAAAATATCAGGAACGACCAGCACGCCACGTTTTACTAAAACCTCGTGCGCTACGGGGGTGGTCGGGCCATTGGCACCCTCGATAATAATATCGGCCCTAACCTCATCCACATTATCTTCAGTAATCGCATTTTCCAGTGCTGCAGGTATAAGTACATCCGTATCCCACATTATGACTTCAGGTCCGTTAAAGGCAGCACCACCGGGAAATCCTTTAACGCTTCGATGCTCTGCCACCCACAAACCAAGTGCTTCAACATCAAGTCCCTCATCATTACTGACACCGCCGAGATGGTCAGCAACCGCGACAATTTTTGCGCCCTGCTGTGCAATCAGACGAGCCGCATTAGAACCCACGTTACCAAAACCATGTACCGCAACACGGACATCCTGCCACGACTTACCCCGGTCTTTCAGTGCCTCATCGAGCACCACCATAACGCCACGACCGGTCGCTTCATCCCGGCCTTCCGAACCAAACAGCTCCAGAGGTTTACCCGTCACCACAGCGGGTGAGAAACCGGCGTATTTAGAATACTCATCCATAATCCAGCCCATAATCTTTGGATTAGTGTTAACGTCGGGTGCGGGAATATCAATGGTCGGACCAATAATTTCCTTGGTCTGTTCAACAAACCGCCGGGTCACTTTATTGAGTTCATTTTCACTCATGGTTAGCGGGTCACAATTAATACCGCCTTTGGCACCACCAAAGGGAATGTCAACAATCGCTGTCTTCCACGTCATCAGATTTGCCAGTGCTGCCGCATGATCTTCATCCATGTCAGGGTGGTAACGCAGGCCACCTTTCATCGGGCCACGTGCTTTATTATGCTGCACCCGGTATCCCTGATAATGCTGCAATTTGCCATCGTCGTCATCAATAACCAGATCTACTTTGACGGTGCGAATGGGGATCCAGAGTATTTCTCTGAGCCGACCCGGCAGATTGAGTACATCGGCTGCCTTCTGGAAATAATAATGACTGTCTTCAAGCATGATTTATCCTGTTATTGTTCTGCACAAAAAACCATTTAACCTGTAATAAGGTAAAACATCAATCAACTTCTTTTAAATAAAACAGATCATTTAAATAATCAGTACAGGAAATCAAAAAGACTGTTTTAAACCTTGGCTGATTATTAAAAAGCTAAGAGCATTTAGCCGCAAAGGATGTAAAGAATAACTTTAATGAAATAGAAAAAACATACTGTGCAGGGAACATCTTATTTTAATTCAGCTTTAAATCAACAGACAGACGAGCGGATAAAGTCTGAGACTCACTGTTTTTAATTTCGCCGGCAAACTGACGAAAAAATAATTTCAGATCAACGCTTCTGGTTTTCTCCTGCGCATAGATAGACTGTAAAACATCATTAAACACTGTCAATAATTCAGTCTTCCCCATCTCGTTTAGATGCTCGCGTACCGAAGCTTTGAAGTTATCAGCACCATAAAAATCAAGACATTTTAATCGTACGTACCAGCGCATCCCCCGGAGCCAGTGCATTAGTGGCCTTATCAAAGCTTTCATTAATCTCAAAACGACTGCTTGCAATCCAGTTATCTTCAGCAGCGATCTGTTCGGGTATTGTGGTGATAAAACTAAATGCCGGGGTAGACATTTCACCGACGATGGCCTCAAGCTCTTCTCCTTCTCCTGCTACTGATAACTGCAAAGGAATTGCAGGCACGTCAAACATTCCAGCATGCAACAGATAAACTGCCTGCGTCCACAACTGTACTGCCCAGCTTTTTCCGTCTTCATTTCGGGTTGAATTAACCGCAAATTTTTCATGCTGCAGCACAATGGCATCGGCTATTTCAAGCCGTCCTATCCTTGTACTACCGCTAAACCATCTGTCGGTAGCGACTTCTATCTGCATCCGGTTGGCCTGTTGCAGTTCTGCCAATGTTTATGCATTCGATGTAATACCCGCAAGCATTAATAATGTGAATAAAAACATGCTAAAAAATGACTTAAGGTGCAGCATGGCTTTCAGCAGATGCCGTGCGATAACATGCTGCCACTTAGCCAACAGCAACGGGGAACCCTGCAGCCGGCATAATTAACTCATATTTAATTACTCTTGACTGAGCTATTACCAATCATATTAAAAACAACCCGGCTAAATAAAACCTGAAAAAACAATGATTAAGTCACAGAATAGAAAACACCGCTTTGTGACACTGCGAAAATACACACCCTCATGACTGATTCCTTCATCTGACTGGCCTTGACACAAATGTAACTAATTAGTTAATATTGCACAAAATGTAACTAATTGGTTACATATTCAAGCGGATAACAAAATGAAAAAAACAGAAAAACGGCAAGTTGAAACCGGGCAGTCAGCCGATCAGACGTCCAGTCAGCAAGACTGGCGCGCTCGCTCGGAAAAGAAATTTGAGCATTTTTCAGACTTTATTTTTGAAAACAGACTAAAAGTACTGTTTGCTATCCTCGCCTTGGCTATCGGGCTTGCCAGCAATCTGCCAAATATCACTTTCGATACTTCTACAGAAGGTTTTTTATACGAAGATGATCCTCAGATTCTGGCCTACAATGATTTCAGAAATCAGTTTGGTCGTGATGAAAAGATTATCATCGCGCTGAAAATTTCAGATGAAACCACAGACATTTTCCAGCGTTCATTTCTGAAGACATTGTTTT
>JAJRUQ010000006.1 GCA_024277705.1 Gammaproteobacteria bacterium | reverse complement strand
TCAAAATAAGGATAATTTTGTTTTATACCTTTTTTGTAGTTAGGAAAGCAGTCTGCATAACCTTTACCGTTAGCAAATTTTTTGTTGAATTTCGTTTCGCCGTTATCGATAGCGATCTCGTATGAAGGAAATTCTTCAAATGCTTCCCACTGTTCACGTGAAGCAGCGTCTAACGAATAAACGCCATTGATAAAGTCATTCTTGGGTACGTCAGGAAATTTTTTCGTGAAGTACGAGCGGAATGCTTTTAAATCATCATCCGGCGTAGCTTGCGCTGCAAACGGTATTGCAACGATCAGCATGACAGATAATGCGGTAGCAATTTTTTTCATGGTTCACCTTTTATTGTTATACAAGATTTAATAATGAGAGGTCTTGGCCTGCTCTCTATTTCATCTTGGCTTCGGTTGAGTCACTCTTGCCAGTATTATCGACCCAGCTTATCTTGATGCTTTCGCCTGCTTTAGCGCCGGTGAAAATAAAAGAAAGGAATGGGTTTTTTGAGATAGTACCGTTCCACTGAGCGTTCATTACAGTTTTGCCGCTGTGTTCACAGACAACTTCCTGAATGAAGTGGGCAGGAATTAACTTACCAGTTTTCTTATTTTTACGCAGGCCAGTTTCCATCGGGTGGCTGATTAAGCATTTTACTTTTGCCTCGCCTTTTTTAACCTTAGCGCGTATCTTGATTGATGATTTAGCCATCTTATTTAACCTCTATGTTATTGCTTAACCGCCGCAACCACCGATGGTGACTTTGACGTTTTTGGAAGTGCTATACAGTTTACCGCCAGCTTTTATAACGGCAGTAACGTCGGATGTTTTACCCATTTTAATACGGGTAGAAACAAAGCCTTTTGTATTGGCACCAAGGTTAAAAGTAGCAGCCAATGGCATCGCATTTTTTGCAATTACGATACTTATAGCTTCAGTGTTCGCAATATTGCTGGTAACGGTAATCGGAACTACCGCGCCATTTTCTGCAATGTCAGGCGCTTTTAGCTTGATATCGCTGCTTTCTGTAGTACTTGAGCTGCCAAGAGAGGCTTGCAGAGCAGCTTTGCTGTCTTTAGCTTCGAATGCGGCTTTAGGCCATGCAGCCAGAACTGCCTTTGGCGTTAATAAACCGGCACTGATGGCAATGCCAGTCGCGCCCGCTGCAAAAGTACCTTTGAGTAATACTCTTCGATTATGATTCATCTAGTCTTACCTTTTGACTTTATAGTGTGTAAATAAATTTGGTTACCAGATCGATTTCACTGCCGGACAGCACTGCGTGCGGACCAAATGGAATCATGATGGTATTCGGGTTATTAGTGCGGGCATCGCTAATCTGAGCACGAAGTTTATCGTAATCAGGGAAACGAGCTTTCATTGCAACCAATGGTGGCCCAATATTGCCTGCTAAAGATCCGCCTTCAATTTGATGGCAGGCCAGACAATTACCTTTTTTTCTGTTAAATGACAATTCTTTACCTTTTGCAATATCAGCACCTTCATCAGCACTGGCGATGCCAGGGGCGAATCCAAGGCAACCGATTAAGGTAACGATTGACGCAGTAGTGGTTATATGTGCGGTTATCCGCATTCTTATTTCCTCCTGTTAATGTTGTTATTGTTACAAGACGCAGTATAGATTCAATTATTCTTGATAGTTAACAAATAAATCTATTTAGTACCGATCCTGTACAAATTAATACTTGTTAGGAATATATATTCATACTAATGAATAGGGATATATAGCATACTCCCTAAGAGAGATAAGGCAAGGCTTTTGTAGAAAAAAACAAAAGCTTATCAGCGGTTAGAAACGGCAGGTATTTTCACTGCTAATGCTGGTCTGTACCCGAATCTTCATATCGTCGAATTACATGTTTAAGTTCATTTTTGGCGGATTCCAGTCTTTTTTTCGTCGAAGGACTGATATTTTCCTGATTGAGAGCGTTGTCGTATTGCTGGATGGCCAGTTCGATATAGCCCTGGCGAGCGTACTGGTTGCCGGTTGATTCCAGTGCAGCACCAACCTGACCATTGGCATAGTAGGCTTTTGCCAGTGCTTCGTAGATAATACCGTAATCATCTATCTGCAGTTGATTCTTCAGCAAGGTGATGCTCTTTTCCGGCATATTGTTATTGTTTAATGCTTTTACCTGCGCCATGGTGACGGGCAGGTATCCCGGGTACAGGCGGGCGAGTGCATTCAGGACTTCCAGTGCTTTTTTATCATCTTTCTTTACGGTATACGCCTCTGCCAGCGCCAGACGTATCCACGGATGCTGATGGCGCTGTGATAATTTCTTCAGGATATCAATGGCAAGGTCGGGTTTCTGTGAACGCATCGCCGCCAGTGCTTTCTGGTACTGGCCGATGAGACCCTTGCCCACCACTTCGTCATCGAGATAGTGCTCGGGATGATTGCTCAACAGCAGGATCAGCCGCGCTTTGGTGAATTGAAAATCCAGGTTGTCTCTGGGCAGATCGCTGGTCTTATCGTCGATACGGTTTTTAGCTTCTGAAACACGGTTGCTGCTGAGCGGGTGGGTGCGCAGATATTCGATGCCGCCATCCGGGCTGTTGTCGAGCAGGATCTCAAAAAATTCGACCATGCCCTGCGGGTTAATGCCGGTGTCGGCGAGGATGCCGATGCCTACCCGGTCGGCCTCGTACTCATTGCTGCGGGTAAAGTTAATAGATGATTGCTGGCTGCTGGCGATGCCGGACAGCAGGACGGCCTGTCCGGCCTGAGAGTCCTGTGTACCGATCAGGATGGCGGCAAGCAGGGTGGCGATAGTCATCGCAGTCGACTGCCCCGAACTGTCGAAGGCGCGTGCCAGGTGCCGTTGTGAGACGTGTGCCACCTCATGTGCCAGTACGCTGGCTAGCTGGCTTTCATTTTTTGCCTCCAGAATGAGTTCGGTGTGGATGCCGATGTAGGCAGCAGGGCCGGCGAAGGCATTGATGGTCGGTGCTTTGATGATGAAAAAGTGAAACTTATCACCCGCCGCGTCAGAGTGTGATGCCAGCCGCTGTCCGATGCTGTTGATGTAATAATTTATCTGCAGGTCTTCAATAAAAACCAGGTTTGCGCGCAGTGACCGGTAAAAAGCCAGGCCGAGCTGCTGCTCTTCTTTAGTGCTGAAGCTGTCCAGTGTGGGGTCACCAAGCTCCGGCAGGCTTGCATGAGCTGCTGCGAATACTGTGCATGCAACGACGGCGGCCAGTAAGGCGTTAGCGGCGAGACGTTTAAAAGATGATAGCGATGTAAACATTTTGTATGAAAATTCTGGGAGCAGACGTTCTATATTAGTGAGCTGGGGCTTATGCGTGTTATTTTATAGTTGTTTTTTGTTCTCATATAGTCAGTTTTATCAAATTTTAACAACATCTTTCTAAATAATATTCAAATATTTGCCTTCAATATCACAACTCAAATAAGGCTTTGCTGCTCCCTTTGAGAGTATGGCGGTATAGAAAAGTTGCCTGTTCCTGTGTTGCCGGACTTTTGTGATCAATAATGTAAGAGAAAACAAGGAATAAAAAGAAAAAAAATACGTCATCTAGCGAGTATCTGATTGACAGGGTATATATTCTGAACTATTTATTACTTAACTGATTAAAATTCTTACAGTTAACTATTAATAGTTTTTTTAGGCTTTATACCTACCGTTGGAGGTAGTAACAATGATAAAAGTTGTGAATAAATCACTACTGGTAATTGCAGTTTCAAGCATATTGGCTTCGCCTGCAGTTAACGCAACCAACGGATATTTCGGACACGGATACAGTACAAAAGAAAAAGGTCTTGCCGGTGCGGGTACCGCATTATCGCAAGACTCCATGGCCGCAGCGACCAACCCGGCGGGTATGGCGTTTATTGGCAGTCGTCTGGACATAGGTGCTGCGCTTTTCAGCCCGTCACCACGTAGTTATACGGTGACTGGTACACCTGTTGCACCAGGCCTGCCACCACCATCTCCACCATTTGGCAGTTTTGTGAATGCGACACCGGGCCAGACTGTTGAAAGTGACAGCGATTTCTTCCTCATCCCGCATTTTGGTTACAATCATGAGCTTGGCAACGACAGCACTGTTGGCGTCTCTGTTTATGGCAACGGTGGCATGAATACAAATTATTCTGCAGCTAAAACTCCCGGCGGTGCAGGACTTTTTGGTGATGGTGATGTCGGTGTAAATCTTGAGCAGTTATTCATCAATGTGAACTTTGCTAAAAAACTGAATGACAAGCACGCATTTGGTGCAGGTCTGATACTGGCCGGTCAGCGTTTTTCGGCTAAAGGTATTAGCTCTTTTGCCCCGCTTTCGACAGATCCGAGCAATCTGGCGCAGAACAGACATTCTTATTCATACGGTGCTGGCCTGAAACTGGGTTATCAGGGCGAGGTTACTAAAGGTATCCGTGTTGGTGTTAGTTATCAATCCAAGATCAGTATGGGTGAGTTCGACGAATATAGAGGCCTGTTTGCAGAGAACGGCGATTTTGATATTCCGTCAACCTACAATATCGGTATTTCATTTGATGTCGGTTCTTCAGGTGTCATCGTCGCAGATATCCAGCAGATTAATTATACTGATGTTGCTGCAATCTCAAATCCGGTGGCCAACGCAATGGCGCCACCTTCAGCCGGTGGCTCCTGTAACCCCGGATTTCCTGGTAACCCCACTAACCCGACACCTCCGGGACAAGGTGCGGGCTGTCTGGGCGGTTCTAACGGCGGTGGATTTGGCTGGGAAGATATGACGGTGTACAAAATCGGTTACCAGTTTGATGTTAGTGAAAAGCATACTGTCCGTTTAGGTTACAGTTTTACAGACCAGCCTATCCCTCAGTCTGAGACTATGTTCAATATACTTGCTCCAGCGGTAATCGAGCAGCACTTTACGGCGGGTTGGACCATGAAAATAGGTACTGATCAGGAGCTTAATCTGGCAGGTATGTATGCACCAAGTAATTCGGTTAAAGGGAATAACCCTGCTGATGGTGGATCAACACAGATCGAAATTGAGATGACCCAGTGGGAAGTTCAGGCAGGATGGGCCTGGAAATACTGAGTTAATCTTTTAGCATGATAAAAAGGCCCCGGATGGGGCCTTTTTTTTGCCTGTATATTTTAGTAAGTGGAGGAGTGTGGGCGGGCAGGCGGCAGATGCTCGTTATAGAATTAAAGGTGAGAGCAGGTGTTGGTCAGGTGAAGTTTTGGTTGGTTAATAGGCAGTAAGCTACCATTTGTGTCAATTATCCTTCAATGTGATGATTTATGTGTTGTTTTGTTTCAACCTTAATATTTTTGATTAAGGGAAATAAGTATATTATAAAGTATTAATAATGCTAAATATTTTTCGAAAAAGCTTGCATAACTTGCTGCTTTTATTTACATTGTCGACCCCTGTTTCTTACAAATAGATAGATTAAATCTATATAGATTCTTCTGGTGTAGGTTGCGTGAGGCTAAATGAATATAATTTTAGGTAAATACTGGAGTGAAATAGCATGATGAAAGTTAGTACAAAAATGCTTGCGGTTACAGCAATAGCTGTAATGAGCATGGCATCAATGGTGGCAAATGCTGCCGACGAGATGAAGCCGTTTATTTTAGGTTCAACAGGCACTGGTGCCGTTGCCGATAAAGTGGCAGACGTTAAAAAATCTTTAACAGAT
>JAJRUQ010000109.1 GCA_024277705.1 Gammaproteobacteria bacterium | reverse complement strand
GCCCCGAATTAAAAGAGCGAACCGTGGTTGTCAATGGTGTTTCCAAAGCCTATTCCATGACCGGCTGGCGTATCTGTTACTGTGGCGGCCCCACTGAGCTGGTTAAGGGCATGAAAAAAATTCAGTCACAAAGTACTTCTAACCCGACCTCCATTGCCCAGTATGCAGCAGAGGCGGCGCTGAACGGTGACCAGAGCTTCCTCAAAGAAATGTGCCGGATATTCAAACAACGCCACGATTTTGTACATAAAGCATTAAATGAGATGGATGGCGTGACCTGCCCGGCAAGTGATGGCACTTTCTACAGTTTTCCCTCCTTTCATGCGGTTATCGAACGCATGCAAGGCATTGAAGATGATGTGCAACTGGCACAGTTATTACTGGAAAAAGCCGAAGTGGCACTGGTACCCGGTTCCGCATTCGGCTTATCAGGCCATTTAAGGCTGTCCTATGCTACCGATATGGACAGTCTGGAAAAAGCACTGAGCAGAATCAAACAAACAATTGAATAATCTTCAATTATTACGCAGTTGAAGGTTATTTTATGTTGACCGATGGAGTTCAAATCGGTAGCATACCGCCTTCCAATTAAGGCATCAGTTTTACGCCTTGAGAAGTTATTCCTCGATAGCTCAGTTGGTAGAGCAACGGACTGTTAATCCGTTTGTCGCTGGTTCGAGCCCAGCTCGAGGAGCCAAAAAACACTGTTAAATCAGTATATTACAAGGTCGCTAATCACCTTCTGGTGAAGCGGCCTTTTTTGTTTCCCCGCCAGATTCAAGTGCAGCACGCCTGCCAGCCGGTTTTATATTCACCACCTCCGCACAGCTGGGGAGCATCCAGCTTTGTTTTTTGCTTGTACCGCAACTGCCGGCCGGAAAACATGCGCTTAGCGATACTACGCATAACGCATACTTGGCACTTTGACCGCCTGCCCATGTAGCTGCCCAGCCCCATAGGGCACCTGCCTTTTCTTAATCGAAGCCACCACCCCTATGGCCGTATCCCAGCGCGAGCCCAAGGGGTATGTCCAGGCACCCCGTTAATATATTCTGGAAAAAATCGAGCTTTAGTGTAATACGTTATAGTGTTGGTTCACTTCCCCCCCCTAACCAAACACGATATGAACAAAGACACCTAACTGGCCTAATGATGCTATTGATTATGGACAGTACGAGCAGTCTACCTTTGAGCGTATAAGTAAATAATATTAGTGGCACCACGGCCTGACCGTTAGGCAACGGATTTACTGCCACCACCATTTATCCGTTCAAACAGTTCCTCTCGATACACCTTCACATCAGCAGGGGCATCGATGCGTACCTGATTGCCAGCTATACCTGTAACCGTGATTTTTAGCCACCATCGAGGATGATGGTTTTTGCCTGCCTTGCGCGAGAGTATGAGCATGCGCTGGCCAGTGCAATGTTGTACTGCATTGTTGAAACCGAAAAATCAAATGGATTAATTCCATTTGATTACCTGCGGTATTTACTGGAACATGAAGAATAGCACCCCAAAAAGAGTAGTAAAAGTTTTAGGAATTGATCTGGCAAAAAAAGTTTTCAGCTACATAGTGTAGGGCCATGGGGTCAAGTCTTGCCTTTTGCCATTAGAGCACAGTTCCTGAACGTCTGAGATAACAACTATTTTAGTTAATCCTGAAAATGTACAGATGTTTGCTATGTGGTGTTCTGGTCATTTTCAGTGATATTTCACTCATGTCTGCTCTATGGTACACACTAGCTTCGCTAGTACAGCAATATTACCTTATGTCCAATATTGACAATATTTGGACATGTTTTGTATATTTGTACGTAGGAGGTATTAATCAATGAATGTCAGCCTAAACCCAACTTTTGAAGCCTGCATCCAAAAACAGCTGGATGAGGAACTTATAATAACGCAAGTGAAATTGTCCGTGAAGCATTACGACTAAAAATGCAGCAGGATGAAATATCTCAAACTCGACTAGAGTCTTTACAAGCAGCTATTATTCAAGGTGAAGAAAGCGGCGACTCTACTCCTTTTGATATGCAGGATATTATCTAGGAAGCTAAAAAAGACACAGGTCTGAATGCATAAACTTTTAATTCGGCCGCGCGCCAGAAGTGATATTAAAAATATCTAGCGTACTGAATTACTCATTTTAGTGATTTCACCCCAAGGTCTGAAATGTGGTGTGGTGTTCTGTTACATTCAGACAGTATCCCTAAATTCCTCCTTAACGATTAAACGATGATGTTTTTTAATCAAACACGCACTACACATGCATGAGAAGATATACACTATGTTGTTTTCGCGGCTAGAAAACTGATTTTAATAGCGATATTTCAGGACTATTAATCTGTTTGTCGCTGGCTTGAATAACCATATAAATAAAAAAAGAGCTACAGACTCACGTCTATAACTCTTTTTTAGATACCAACAAGTCAGCACCTGTATATATGCAAGCTATCTTCAGCTCACACTCAAGATCAACATGCCGTTAATCCAGGGCACTGTTGTACAAGTTAAAACGTCGTTGAGGTCGAAGCCACGTAGCTCACCGTAACCGGTGTACAAGTTAACGTTGTATCTATTGCCGATACATTAAATTTTGCATAACCATCCAGGGTTTTTACCACATAAGTAGAACCCACCTTAAGTGCTGCTACCGGGTCGCTCAGCAGCGGCCAGTTTCCGGGAACCGAAGTTACACTGTCTAAGCTTACCGCTCCCATATCCTGCAAATAATAGTTAATGCCAGCCGGATCGGCTTCATTACTGTTGTACCACACCAGTCCAGCCACTGCAGCGCCAGTTGCATCCGCCTCACCTGTCACATAACCAGCAGATGTAGGAGCCCAGGTTATAATATAAGCATCCTGATTCTCCCAGGCAACACTGGTAGTGCTGTTACAGCTGGCCTCCTCACCCTCACCTGCTGAAAAATCAACCCCGTTAAAATGCCCCATCAACACAGTACTGGCAACCGGAGATGCTGGTGTCGGTGCGATCGGCGCAGTACCATCAAAATTGACAGTCGCAGAACTCACATAATTCACCGTTACCGGCACACATGAATCTGCACCATCCATAGAGCTAACATTAAACTTGGCATAACCATCCAGTGTTTTTACAACATATGTATTCCCCGCTTTAAGTGCCGGAATCGTATCGCTGGCAAGCGGCCAGTCTCCCGGCACCGTAGTGACACTGTCGAGGCTGACCGCTCCCATATCCTCTACATAATAATACGTCGTATCCAGTACATTATTGTTATACCAGATAAGTCCGCTGTTACCATCTTCACCAGCAACATAGCCACCAGCGGGAGCCCAAAAGATACTATAGCCATCCTGTACATCACTGCCTACAGTTGTGGTACCGTCGCATTTACCACCCCCCGCAGCCGCAGAAAAATCAACACCATCATGACCGATTACCAGTGATAATACTGTCGCACTTGAGCCTCCGGCTGGAGGCGTTGCCGCCGTGTCACCGCCCGAACACCCGGCAATACCTAGAAAACTAAAAATCAGAAACATTATTGTTACCACTATTCTGCTATTCATCAATAACCACCTCGTTTTATTAAAATGTATTGATAAAGAGTAGCTGCTCAGCCATAATTTGCTCGCAAAGTGACCAAATAATAATTAATAGCGTAAATTAAAGCGACGTTATTTTTATAAAAATTACATGAAAACAATAATAATGTATTAAAAACTTTACACTTTTAGAGGAAGAGACAGGAATATAACTTTAAAAATCAGCGTCCAGGTTAAATCCATAATTAACCGGTATTTTTTCCTGCCTGCATTATTCATGCTTTCATCCACTCAGGCTTATCATTCCGGCAACACCATATACCGGTTCTGTTATTAGAATGATTGCATATTATTTTTATATTCTTATACTTATAACTGACCCCGGTCAAAACAATTGTATGGTTTAAATGCACAGCGCAACAAATAACCATACATGTTAAATGATATACAAATATTATTAGGGAAAATTGCCATGAAAATGAAATACCTAGTAGCATTTTTTACCACTTCTCTTGTTGCATCATCAGTCTGCGCCGCGCCGGTTCCCGGTTATATGGAAGACTGGAATACTCTGGGTGATACCGCAGGGTGGACCCCCAACACTATCGCCAGTTCAATCTTTGTACAACCGCACTCAGGCAGCCTGACCGATGGTTATCTGCAAACCATGGGCGACCTCAGTAATCAACCCAGCAGTTTTGATATTGGCGCTGCGACACAATCACCCGATGTTACCGGTGATTTCGGAGGCAGCATGTGGACCGTCAGTCTGGACTTTGCCTTTATCTCAGAAGGTTTTAACGGTGCCGGCAGCTTTGACAATGCCTGGCTACGCTTCCGTTACCAGGACTCAACTCAGAATGGCTGGAGTTATTCACTGACCAATACCTTCGATAATAACTGGACCTCTTTTTTCGTTACCTTTGACACCTCATGGGATGATGTCACCGCCATGAATAATGGCTGGCTACCTGACAATTTGAGTATCAACCCGGGAGCGAATCCGTCTGAATCATGGGCGACCACGATGTCAGATGTTTATAGCACCGAAATCCGGTTTTCCGGCGATGGCCTGCTGATTGGCGGTATTGACAACTTCAAACTGACCGCTGTACCCGTTCCGGCAGCAATCTGGTTATTCGGCTCAGGGCTGTTCGCTCTGGCCATGGTTACCCGCCGCAAGTTGAGTTAACAGTTTAAGTGCATCACTATTTATAAATAGTGATGTACTTAAAAACTTTTGAGTCCGGTGTAACAATGCTGCCGGCGTTACTGCTCTGGATTCACTATCATCCGGAACATAGCAGGCAGACAGAAGTGATTGCTGTCATCAGGGAAATACGCAGCACAGACGGCAAAATTATTCATTTAACCAGTAATCATGTATGCGTGAATCACCGGTAAGTTCGGGATGAAACGATAATGCCATGTGCCGCTTATATTTTAAAATAATGGCTTCATCATCTTTTTTTGCCAGCACCTGCACATCGGGGGCAATATTTTCTGCACCCGGCGCACGAATAAATATTGCCGGAAATGACTGCGGGTTTGAACCATTGTCAAAATCAAGGTTAATTGCCGTGCTGAAGCTGTGTACCTGCCTGCCGTAAACATTACGCTTTGCCTTAAACGGCATCAGTCCCAGCGGAATAATGCGTTCGTCATCCACTTCGCTGGCCATCATTATCATGCCGGCACAAACACCCATGACAGGGTTATTTTCTGCAAATAACTTTATCGGCTGATACAAATCATTTTTCTGGATGAGCAAACTAATAGTGGTGGATTCACCACCGGGAATAATCAGCGCCTGACAATGTTCCAGTTCGTGCGCATACCGAACCGTCGCCGCTGACACCCCGGCGGCCCGTAGCAACTCAATATGTTTTTGAAAAGCACCCTGCAGAGCCAGGACACCAACATGAATACTCATTTACAAATAACAGTCTGTATTTTTACTGATGGTTAACGGTTGCCACTGATATCATCTCAACGCAAGAAGAGATCTTATGCACAGATAATGCAAAATTTCGCTCTGCGCTCGCAATGACCGTCAGACAAAGTACTTTGCCGTTGCCGGCAGAAGTGCCTGAGATACTACCATCCCCTGCTGGCAAGACGTTCTGTTTCGGGTATTTCAGAGATTAGCAGACCTTTCATTGCCGGTTGCAAACCACGACTCACTTCCAGCAATACCGCCGGATCATCAAAATGCGTGGTAGCTTTCACAATGGCTTCTGCACGTGTGGCCGGATCATCCGATTTAAAAATACCTGAGCCGACAAACACTGCTTCGGCACCCAGCTGGCGAACCAGAGCAGCATCGGCCGGGGTTGCAATACCACCGGCAGAAAAATTAGGCACCGGCAGTTTGCCGTGTTCGGCAACATAACAAACCAGGTCATAAGGTGCGCCATGATCCTTGGCTACCGCCATTAACTGTTCTTTGCCCATGGTCGTCAGACGACGCATTTCATCCTGTAATGATCGCATATGGCGTACCGCTTCGACAATATTACCGCTACCCGCTTCACCTTTGGTGCGCATCATGGCTGCGCCTTCGCCGATACGACGCAAGGCTTCACCAAGATTGGTAGCACCGCAGACAAAAGGTACTTTAAAATCACTTTTATAGATATGATTGATGTCATCGGCAGGGGTTAACACCTCCGATTCATCAATAAAGTCAACTTCCAGCGCCTGCAGTATCTGCGCTTCAGCAAAATGGCCGATACGGCATTTTGCCATTACCGGAATTGAAACAGTTTCTTTTATTGCCTGAATCATATCAGGATCAGAGGCACGTGCCACACCACCGTCGCGGCGAATATCGGAAGGAATTCGTTCCAGTGCCATGACCGCACAGGCGCCGGCATCTTCTGCAATTTTTGCCTGCTCAGCATTGGTTACATCCATAATTGCGCCACCTTTCAGCATTTCTGCCAGGCCGACTTTTACGGAAAAATCATCTTTATTCAGCTGTGCTATATCATTCATTTGTAGTCATCTCTCGATGTTGTAACGGGTCTGTTTTCATTAGACGCCGGTTGTTTATCGACTGCTGGTTTACTTTCAACAGGTTTAGCGGTAACAGGCTTTTCGGCCGCCGGCTTAGCAACAGCAGCCTTGTCTGTTTTCGGCTTGCTTGCCTTTGGCCGCTCAACTTTAGCCTTGTCTGCTTTCGGCTTCTCTGCCGCTGGCCGGTCAGTATTAGTATTGCCTTCCTTCGGCTTCTCTGTTTTTGCTTTCTCAGCCCTTGCTTGCTCGACCTTTGGCTTATCAGCCTTTATTTGTTCAGCCTTTGGCTTCTCTGTTTTGCCTGTATCCGCTTTAACTTTATCGGCACCAGACTTGTTCACAGGCGTTGATTTTTGTTCCGTCTGCTTTGCAGGCGATGCTTCTGGTTTGTCCTGTGGCTTCGATACGGCAGTCGATTTCCCCGCCGACGGGGCATCAGCAGGGGTATTAGTCGATTTTGCATCTTTCTGCTGTGATTCTCTGTTTTTCACAGCATCCGTATCTCTGGAACGATTACCACCACTGCGACGACGACGGTTACGATTTTGCCCGCCCGATTTACTATCTTTGCTCTGTTTATTTGCCGGCGATTTTTGTGCTTCTTTATTCGCCGCACTTTTATTCGTCTCTTTATCGGAGTCTCTAGCGCCGCCTTTATTAGCCGCCGGTTTACGATTGCGATTACGGTTGCGGTTGCGATTACGGTTCTGTCCACCACGCTGACCGCCACGTTGACCACCGCGCTGTCCGCCACCTCGCGTTGAAGCAGATTTCGCAGCCGCTTTATCTGTTTTTTTATCATCTTCCCTGTCTTCTTTTTCACCACTGAAAATTGAAACAATTTTACTGAAAAGACCGGATGGTTTCGCTTTTTCTTCAACCACCGGCGCTTTTGCCACCGGTCGCTGACCCGGTGATATTGATGATACCGCAGCCTGTTCCGGCTGAATCGGCTTTTCCTTGGTCAGTTCAACATTAAAGCTGCTGTCTTTATCTGCACGTAGATAACTTGCCGTTTCATCGTTGCTATCCTGTTCATTTTTACGTACACGTTCAACCAGGTACTGCGGTGTTTCCAGGGTTGAGTTGGCCACTATCAGTACCTGTACAGCGGTCTGTTTTTCTATTTCAAATATTGCTTTTCGCTTTTCATTAAGCATATAGGTGGCCACATCAATCGGTACCTGCACATCCACCCGGGCAGTACCGGATTTAAGTGCTTCTTCCTCAATAATGCGAACCAGTGACAGTGATAATGACTCTACCGTACGTATAGTTCCCTGCCCGGTACAACGCGGACAGACAATTTGGGTTGATTCACCCAATGACGGTTTTAACCGCTGCCGGGACATTTCTAGCAGGCCAAAACGGGAAATGCGGCCAATTTGCACACGCGCACGGTCAGCCTGAGTGGCTGTGTTTAAACGATTTTCGACCGCACGCTGGTTTTTGTTGTTCATCATATCGATAAAATCGATAACCACCAGACCACCCAGATCACGTAAACGTAACTGACGCGCAATTTCATCTGCCGCTTCAAGATTGGTATTGGTTGCAGTTTCTTCAATATCGCCGCCTTTGGTAGCACGGGCAGAGTTAATATCGATAGAAATAAGAGCTTCGGTGTGATCGATAACAATAGCACCACCGGAAGGCAGGGTTACTTCACGACGATAAGCGGATTCAATCTGGTTTTCAACCTGAAAACGATTAAACAGCGGCACTGTATCATCGTAGTATTTAATCTTGTTTACACTGTTGGGCATTACCTGCTGGACAAAGTCCATGGCCGAATCGTAAACCTCTTTAGAGTCAATCAGTACTTCTGAAATATCACTGCGGAAATAATCACGCAGTGCCCGTGTGGTGACATCACTTTCCTGATAGATCAAAAATGGTGACGGACGCTCAGCAGCTGCTTTTTCAAAAGCAGACCACAGCTGTAGCAGATAATCCAGATCCCACTGCAACTCTTCAGCATTACGACCGACACCTGCGGTACGCACAATCAGCCCCATACCGTTAGGCACTTCCAGCTGGCTTAATGCTTCACGAATAAGGTTTCTGTCTTCACCTTCGATACGGCGTGAAACTCCACCGGCGCGTGGATTGTTCGGCATTAATACCAGATAACGACCGGCCAGGCTGATAAACGTGGTTAATGCTGCACCTTTATTACCACGCTCTTCTTTTTCCACCTGAACAACAACTTCCAGACCTTCTTTAACAGCAGTACGGATATCGGGGCGGCCGGATGACTGTTGCGCTTCTTCTGTAAAATACATGCGCGCAACTTCTTTGAAGGGTAAAAACCCGTGGCGCTCAGCACCATAGTCAACAAAACAAGCCTCCAGGCTTGGTTCTACACGGGTGATTTTACCCTTGTAAACGTTGGATTTTTTCTGTTCCCGGGAAGGGACTTCCACGTCCAGATCGTAAAGCTGTTGTCCATCGACCATGGCCACGCGCACTTCCTCTTTCTGGACTGCATTGATTAAAATTCTTTTCATTTGCAGTTAAACCTGTTTTCAGTCCCGCGTTCAAATCACTATTACAGACGCGATGCGACATTTTTTGCGCTATCGGGCGTCCTGCGTACTGCAATGCACAAACATAAAGCAGCATCGACCATGAAAATAAAGTCATACTGTTGTCTGCCAGAGTACTGACGTTTTCAGTGATAAAATTCGGGAATATCATTAATTGTATATCGTTTTTTGTAGATCGTTTTTTCTATTAATTTATATTTGCCGGCTGTTTTAGCGACTCATCCCTAAAAGATAACGCAACTAAAAAAACAACAGTTGGAGCAAATATATATAAATTTAGTTTCCTGCCTCTGCCACTGATATTATTGTGCATTTCGAAAATACCTGGAACCAGTCGACAATGTCGGCAATTGTGTTGCGATATTACATAAAATCGCAACCTTGATGACCATTCACCAAGTAATAAATCCTTTATTTTATGCCTGTTATTTTTCTTTATGGCAAAATTTCCAGCAAATGCAAGCACTTAGTTAAAATACAGTACTGGCATTTCAGCACCCAAGTCTGTCAAAATGCGAGGCTTTGGTCAACTTTATTTATACAGGGGTATTTTTTACGTTTTAAAAAGCGCTGAAGAATAAACCCATGAGCTGTACCTCAGCTCGTGTAATATAAGGACCGCTCGTATTTATTCGTGAACGAACAAGAGATGTCCTGAAAGCTTATTTTACTGTTGTCGCTGGCGAAGATAGTCGCTGCCGCACACTGAACATACCCCCCGGGTTTACCGATAGAAACCTGTTTTATTATGCAACTAGATCAAAACAAAGTGAATCAGGTTTCCATCAGCGAAGCACAGTCAGGCCAGCGTATCGATAATTTTTTGCTGAAACATTTAAAAGGGGTACCTAAAAGCCATATTTACCGCTTGTTACGCAGTGGTCAGATACGCGTCAATAGCGGCAGAAAAAAACCGCATTACAAACTTCAGGCTGATGATAAGTTACGTATCCCGCCACTGCATTTTTCTGACAGTGAAAGCGCACAGATCCCCCGCCCGGTTCTGGAGTCGGTGGCCAATGCAATCATTTTTGAAAATGACGATATTATCGCTATCAACAAACCTTCCGGCCTGGCCGTTCACAAAGGCAGTGGTTTACGATTTGGCATTATCGAAATCTTTCGCCAGCTTCGACCGCAACAGGAAATTGAGCTGGTTCACCGTCTCGACAGAGATACCAGCGGCTGTCTGTTACTGACTAAAAACCGGCAGGCGCTCACCCTGTTACATCAACTGCTACGACATGAAAAAATCACTCATATTGAAAAAACCTATATCGCTCTACTTGACGGTGAGTGGTTGCACGGTAGGCGGACTATCGATATCGGTATTAGTAAAATAAAACGCAGCGGTGAACATTTGATGCAGGCGGATCCTCACGGTGACCGTGCCATCAGCCATTTTGAGCCCATTGAAATTTTCAGGCTGGATGCAAATATCGCCTGCAGCCTGGTAAAAATCACTATCGAAACCGGCAGAACCCATCAGATTCGTGTCCACGCCCAATATAGCGGCCACCCTGTTATCGGCGACAACAAATATGGCAATAAACAAAGTAACCGTTTTTTTCGCGAACAGGGTTTAAAAAGACTTTTTTTACATGCACAGCAATTGTATTTGCCTCTGGGTGCCCCCATAACCATTGATGCGCCATTAAGTAATGAGCTCGATATTTTTATCGCACAATTAAAAACAGAACAGACAAAATCGCGCCGTGCCAGATAAACATAACGCTGCAACAACAGCACAAACCTCAAGATGACAAAATTTTCTCTTTTAGTCTTTGACTGGGACGGTACCCTGGTCGATTCTATCGAACGTATTGTAACCAGCTTGCAGTTCGCCAGCCAACAGGCGGTTGCGATTGATATCAGTGACTCACAGGCCAGAAATGTAATCGGTCTGGGATTAACCGAAGCGATCACAAAACTGCACCCGGAACTGGATCCGCAACAGGATCAAACTGCACTGACTACGATTGCAGATGCCTACCGTCAGCATTACCTGTTTGATAACAAGGTACCGGCACCATTGTTTAACGGCGTAAAAGCTTTACTGGATGAACTTCGCAGAAAAGGTTATACGCTGGCCATTTCTACCGGTAAAAGCCGTGCGGGCCTGGAACAGTCGATCAAGGAACATCAGCTTGCCGATTATTTTGCCACTACCCGCTGTGCCGGTGAAAACCGGTCCAAGCCCCACCCGGAAATGCTACACGAAATTCTTCATGAACTGAACTTTTCAGCAGCACAGACACTCATGATTGGTGACAGTGAACATGATTTGAAAATGGCAAACAATGCCAACATGCAATGCATCGGGGTTACTCATGGCGTGCATGATGCCAACACACTGAATAAATATCAGCCACTTGTATGTTTGGCGGATATTACAGATTTATCGACTTATTTAAGCCATAATTACTCTCTATAAGTATTTATATACATGAATAGAACATTACAACAGGAAACCACATGTCAGATAATAATGCACCATGGGAAAGAGAAATTGTCACCCAGCTCGCTGAGTCCAGTTTAAAAGAACAGCGCCGCGCCCGCCGCTGGGGAATCTTTTTTAAAACATTAACCTTTGTCTACATTGGTGCAGTCATTTATCTGTTCGCCAACCCGGATATGAGCAGTGTCAACCTGAATGAAAAACACACTGCACTGGTTGAACTCAATGGTGTTATTGCTGACAACGAAAAAGCCAACGCTGACAATATTGTGACCGCCCTACGCGATGCTTTTGATAACGAAAAAACAGCCGGTGTCATCCTCAGAATTAACAGCCCGGGTGGCTCACCGGTACAGTCTGGTTATATCTACGATGAAATGCGCCGCTTGCGTGAAAAACACCCGGATACACCGTTATATGCGGTAGTGACCGATATCTGTGCCTCCGGTGGTTATTACATTGCTTCTGCTGCTGATAAAATTTATGCGGACAAAGCCAGTATTGTTGGTTCAATCGGCGTACGTATGGATAACTTCGGGTTTGTCGATGCCATGCAAAAACTGGGCGTTGAACGTCGCACGCTCACCGCCGGTGAAAACAAAGCCCTGCTTGACCCGTTTTTACCTGAAAACGAAAAAGCCAAACAACACATGCAGACCATGCTGACCGAGATTCACCAGCAGTTTATCAATTCGGTTAAAGAAGGCCGGGGGGATCGCCTGGATACCAGTGTGGAAGGTTTATTCTCGGGTTTAATCTGGACCGGTGAAGCTGCTGTTAAAATCGGCCTGGTCGATGAACTCGCCAGTTCCAGTTATGTTGCCAGAGAGGTGATTGGCGAGGAAACCATCGTTAATTATACCGTTAGCGATGACATTCTGGCTCGTTTTGCCGAGCGACTGGGCTCTACTGTGGCACAGGTTATCAGTACACAATTCAGCGCACCTGCTTTTAGATAACAAGCTTTCTCTAAATAAACATACTGTTCCGTTAACGGTGAGGGACATGATTATGCGTTATTGCTGCGACCTGTGCCACATGGAGTGGCATTCGAGCACACATGAAGTGTCTATAGCGCGTCTCAGCAAGCACTCGTATTCATCTCCCGGATGAACAGATAACAATACACCGTGCAAAAATTCCCACGCAGCAATAAAGTTGACCGGGCCGCCATCACCAATAAACACTAATACCGTTATCTTTTTTAAAAATTTCTCCCTGCCGGGGTTGGTTGGTGAAACCATCGCTATGGCTATACTTTTCACTGAAACACACAAACTGACTCACGGATATTTCCCCAAAATTCTGTACTTCTATGAAACATCCGGGCTAAAAACAAAGCGAAACATAGCGTATCACCCGTATCAGCAACAACCACTTCTGCCTGCCCTGCAAAAATAGTCAGTACTACACCCCTAACTAATTGTTTTTTTGCTATTATTTTAACTACTGTTAATGTATTAATAACTTTTATTTCCAATTCCACGTTTTTATAAACGCTTTTTTATAAATATTAGCCATAATACAAATAACAAAAAAATATAAGCAAAAAAATCTTTTCTGATTTTAATTTGCAGACAAGACAACAAAAACCGAGGGTAACACTATGAAAAATGGAGTTTTTAAAAGCGACTGGTTTACCGGTCTGATTATTACTTTTATTTTTCTTGTTTTCGCCGGCTCCGACCTTATCCTGAGTCTCGAACGTGATGCCTATGACTTCGGGGTTCGCTCCTCCAGCAGCACCCCCAATGACAAAATCGCCATTATCACCATTGATGACCAGAGTATTGCCAATATTGGTCGCTGGCCATGGCCACGTGATATACATGCACAGATGCACAACATACTGGCCAGTGGTGGTGCTAAAGTTGTGGGTCAAACCGTGTTTTTTTCCGAACCGCAGCAGGACCCGGGGCTACAGTTTATTAGAGAGTTAAAAGAGTTTTTTCAAAGCAGTAATATTGCCGCCGTCCCTGCCTATGTTGAAGAACTGGCCTTTGCTATCGAAGAAAGCCAGGAAATGGTAAAAGGTAAACGTGATACAAACGGGCGTGCTGCGATAAAACATATTGCTGACACCCTGCAAAATTCGCCACTGCGAAATGAACTAACCGAAGAGCTGGACGCCTATCTGGAATACATTAACTCCGCTGAATTAATACTGGATACCGACAGTATTCTGGCGCAAAGCATACAGGCTGCCGGCAATATTGTTTTGAATATGCCTTTTGTACCGGGTCAACCTTATGGACAGCCCGATGAAGTATTACCTGAATATATTGCCCAGAACAGGCTTACCGAAAACAATATCATTGATAATGCGGATACAAACCCGGAAGGTTTTACCCCCTTGCCCGTCATTGATGCCTACCCGCCTATTGCCATACTGGGCGAACAGGCCAGTTCTATCGGTGCTTCCGTGCCATTACCTGATATTGATGGTGGCATCCGTAGCGAACCGTTAGTCATCGATTATTATGGTGATTATTATCCGTCAATGGCCCTGTTACTCGCTGCTAAAAGTTTAAATATGGGCGTTGATGATATTAAAATCAATGTCGGCGACAATGTACAACTTGGCCGTTTAAATATCAAAACCGATGGTTTTTCACTAATGAATACCTTCTTCTACAATACTGAAGACGGTAGCAGTGCTTTTCCTGTTGATTCATTTTATGACGTTTTACAGGGAAAAATTCCTGCCGATAAATACCAGGGAAAAATCGTACTGATCGGAGCTACCGCTTTAGGTGTGGGTGATACTTTTGTAACACCGGTTAATCCGACAATGTCTCCTGTACTGACACTGGCTCATTCCGTCTCCAGTATTCTTAACGAAGATTTTTTTATTGAACCCGAATGGGGGTTTTATGCACGCCTCGGTACACTGCTGCTGGTTGCTTTATATATTATGTTTTTGCTGCCTAAACTGAGTGCAGCGATCGGCTTTACCGTAACCATCACTTTATTAATATCACTGTTTATCACGCATTATATACTGATGACCACACAGGGCATGTGGCTGCAACTGGTAATGCCAGCCCTGCTGCTCGCTGTCGGCCATATTATCCTTACCACCAAACACTTCTTTCTGTCTGAAAAAGGCAAGGCCCGGCTTGATATCGAATCGGCAGAAAGTAATCGTATGCTTGGTTTGTCTCTGCAGGGCCAGGGGCAACTGGACATGGCCTTTGAAAAATTTCGTAAATTACCCTTGGATAAATCAGTGCTGGAACTGCTTTATAACCTGTCACTGGATTACGAACGCAAACGCCAGTTCAACAAAGCAAAATCGGTTTATGATTACATGGCGGATTTTGATAAAGATTTCCGCGACATCAAAGAACGTTCCAACCGCGCAAAATCACTGGAGGAGACCGTCATCCTTGGCGGCGGCGGTAATGCCTCACCCGGTGGCACCCTGGTGCTTGACGGTGGCGGTATTGAAAAACCGATGTTAGGCCGTTATGAAATTGAGCGTGAACTGGGTAAAGGCGCCATGGGTGCTGTTTATCTGGGTAAGGACCCGAAAATATCACGTACGGTTGCCATTAAAACCATGGCATTGTCACAGGAATTTGAAGACGATGAACTGGTGGAAGTAAAAGAACGTTTCTTCCGCGAAGCGGAAACTGCCGGCCGCCTCAACCACCCCAATATTGTTACCATTTTTGATGCCGGCGAAGAACACGATCTCGCTTACATTGCGATGGAATTCTTAAAAGGTGGTGACTTAAGCAAATACGTAAAACCTGACTCTCTGTTACCAATGAAACAGGTATTATCATTGATACAGCGTTCTGCTGCCGGCATTGATTATGCACATCAGTACAATGTGGTACATCGCGATATCAAACCCGCCAATATCATGTGGGACCCGGAAACCGATACCATGAAAATCACCGACTTCGGTATTGCCCGTATTACCGACTCAAGCAAAACCAAAACCGGTATGGTATTAGGCACGCCTTCTTATATGTCACCGGAACAACTCGCCGGTAAAAAAGTGACCGGCCAGTCTGACATTTTCTCACTGGGTGTAATGCTGTTCCAGATGGTCACCGGAAAATTACCCTTCAGTGGCGATTCAATGGCAACATTAATGTACAAGATTGCCAATGAAGCACACCCTGCTCCTGAATCCATCAACCCTGAAGTTCCACGCTGCATCACCGTTATTATCAATCGCTCCATGGCCAAAGATGTGAAAAAACGCTACCAACGCGGTAAAGAAATGGTTAATGATATTAGTAAATGTCTGAAAATAATGGAAGCTGAAGGCAAAATCTAATGAGCCTGAAAGGAAAAATTCTGCTTTACGGAAAAACCGATGTTGGTTTAATGCGTGACCATAATGAAGACGCCATCGGCTGTGAAGAAAATATCGCACTGGCAGTTCTGGCTGACGGTATGGGTGGCCACCGTGGTGGAGAAATGGCAAGTGCCATTACGGTTAGTACCGTACTTGAAAATATCGGCGAAAAAATAAAAAACATAAATGCCGGCGAAACCGACCCTGAAACCGGTTACAGTGCTGAAAGCATTATCATTCATGACGCCATTGCGCTGGCAAATAAAAATGTACACGATTCATCTGAAGCCAACGCACAATACCGCGGCATGGGCACAACCGTTGTTGTTGCCATGTTTTATGATAATCGTTTTACGGTGGCTCATGTCGGTGATTCAAGGCTATACCGTTTACGTGACAATGAACTTGAACAGATTACCCGCGACCACAGCCTGATGCAGGAACTCATTGACCGTGGCTTCTATACGCCGGAACAGGCAAGAAATTCTTTAAATAAAAATCTTGTCACCCGCGCCATTGGTATTGATGCCAAAGTACAAATCGATGTACAGGAAGACATTGCACTGGTTAATGACATTTATCTGCTGTGTTCTGACGGTGTCACTGATATGATAGAAGACCATTTAATCGAAAGCGCATTAATTGATAACAGTGAAAATCTGGAAAAAGCAGCAACCGAAATTATTCGTCTGGCAAATGAATACGGCGGAAAAGACAATATTTCGGCACTACTGGTTAAACCAATTAAGCCATTTCCAGCTAAAAATGGCCTGTTTTCTAGATTTTTTGACTTTTTCTCTTAATATAGATAGATATAATAAATAAAAAATACATATAAAATGTATTGTAAGGAACGAACATGGCTAAATTAGTGCTCAGCTTTAACGGCAGTGTCATCAAAGATTACGAACTTGATAAAGAAGTTATAACTATCGGTCGTAAACCGGATAACGACATACATATCGACAATCTCGCGGTCAGCGGGAAGCACGCAAAAGTGCTTACCATACTGAATGATTCATTCATTGAGGATTTAAACAGCACCAACGGAACGTTTGTCGCCGGCAACAAAATAAGCAAACACGCATTGCAAAATGGTGAAACCATTACCATCGGCAAACACGAACTTAAATACGTCAATGCCAATGCAGAGACCGGTGAAAGTGATTTTGAAAAAACCATGATTATCCGTCCGGATGCCGAAGGTATGCCGGAAACAGAAGAAGCAGATAAAAATATTGAACAGTCTATCGGAAAGATAGCAGCAGACCTGGCCTCCGCCGATACTGCCAGCAGCGGTCCCGGTCCGGCAAAACTTCGCTTGATGTCCGGTACTAATTCAGGTAAGGAATTACCGCTGACAAAAATTTTAACCACCCTGGGCAGGCCCGGCGTATCTGTCGCCGCCATTACCCGCCGCCCCGGCGGTTATTTCCTGATTGTTGTTGATGCCGGTAAAGACAATAATATGCCACTGGTCAATGGTACTGCCATTAATAAACAGCAGGCGCTGGCTGATGCGGATGAAATTACCGTAGCCGGTGTCAAGATGGGATTTTTCCTGGGTTAAAAATATTCAGGCGCAAAGAAAAAAACTTCTTGTTTTTCTTCGCGCCTTTTTCTCCTTTTCATTTTTCGCGGCAAAAAATTATTTTACCTGAACCTCGAGCTATGGCCATATACTGCCACCGGCTACTTCTCAAATACCGCGATTGATTCCACATGTCCGGTATGCGGGAACATATTCATAATCCCCGCTTTGCTTAAACCATAACCCAGCTCATTCACCAGCATTGCCGCATCGCGTGCCAGTGTTGCCGGATGACAGGATACATAGACAATTGTTTTTGCCTGCATTTTTTTCAATGCCGGCAATATCTCGGCAGCACCGGATCGTGGCGGGTCCAGTAATATTTTGTCATATTTCTGCTTTAGCCAGGGTGCTGATAAAGTATCATCACTGTATAAATCAGCATACACAAACTCAACATTATTGATATTGTTTAAACGGGCATTATCACGGGCTTTTTTAACCATAACCAGCGAGCCTTCAACTGCCGTGACCTGCTGACAGTGTGTGGCCATCGATAAAGAAAAGTTACCCAGCCCACTAAACAGATCCAGTACCCTGTCCGATGATTTTAAAGCCAGAAAATCAATGGCATTCAATACCATCTGCCGGTTTATTTGCGGGTTAACCTGAATAAAGTCCGATGGCTGAAATTCAATTTTCAGTTTCTGGTTTTTCGCTGAAGAGGCTGATTCCGGCACCGTTGGCAGCTCATAATAAAGCGTTTCCGCCTGTTGCGGACTGAGTAATTCCAGTTGATCTGGTTTGCCTGCCTGCAGGTAACAGACCAGTGAATGCTTTTCACAAAAGTCCGCTAACAGTTTCCGGTCAGAATCATTAAGAGCTTCAAGGTGGCGAAATACCAGAACCGTCTGATTATCGCCTACCGCCACTTCAATTTGTGGAATCTGGCGTTTTGCTTCCAGTTGATTAATGCAATCAGCCAGTTCACTGATGATCTCTCCTACAGATGGATGCAAAACCTCACAACGGCTGGTTTCGGTGATAAATGAAGAATTACGTTCACGAAAGCCCACCAGTACCTTTTCTTTTTTATGGACATAACGTACACCAAGACGGGCCTTGTGACGGTAACCATATTCCGGACCCAGCAGTGGCTGAAGAACAATATCCGGGCTAACGCCGTTATGTTGGAGCTGGTCAAGCAACATAGACTGTTTTAATTCTATCTGTGCCGCCGGACTCATGTGCTGCAAACTGCAACCACCACATAAAGTAAAGGCCTCACATGCGGGCGCTACCCGCAAGTCGGATGCTTTTAAAATTTCAACCGCACGGCCTTCTGCTATTTTCGAGGTCAAACGGGTATATTTAAATAATACGGTTTCACCTTTTAACGCCTGATCAATAAAAACCGTGCGCTCATCAACATGCGCAATACCACGCCCTTCATTAGACATTGCACTGATTTCAACTTTAACCGCTTCTTCCGGCAAACGTTTTTTACGCCGCCGTCCTCTTTTAGTAGACATATTTCATTTCTTCATAATAGTTTAAAAGCGCTGACTGCAAAGGACGCAAAAAAACGCAAATATAAATTTTGGATGTTTTGAACAGTAACTTAGCCCGGAAAAATTCCGGTAGACAGATAACGATCACCACGATCACAGACAATAGAAACAATAACCGCATTTTCTACCTGCTGGCTTAATTTTAATGCCGCTGCAACTGCACCACCGGATGAGACCCCGCAGAACAACCCTTCTTTTGCAGCCAGGTCACGTGTTGTATCTTCTGCCTCCTGCTGGCTGATATCCAGAGTAAGATCAACCGCCGCCGCATCAAATATTCCCGGTAAGTATTCCACCGGCCAGCGACGAATACCGGGAATACGAGAACCTTCTTCCGGTTGTACGCCGACAATTTTAATCTGCGAATTTTTTTCTTTTAAATAATGTGAAACACCCATAATGGTACCCGTAGTACCCATGGCACTGACAAAGTGCGTAATACTGCCACCGGTTTGCTGCCATATCTCCGGGCCGGTAGAAATATAATGTGCATTCGGATTGTCCTGATTATTAAATTGATCCAGTACTATGCCCTTACCCTCATCCTGCATTTGCAGCGCCAGATCACGTGCCCCTTCCATGCTTTGTTCTTTTGTTACCGAGACTAACTCTGCCCCATAAGCTTTCATGGCAGCACGTCTTTCTTCACTCATATTATCCGGCATGATCAGTATCATACGATAACCCATAACTGCCGCCGCCATTGCCAGCGCAATACCCGTATTGCCGCTGGTAGCTTCAATAAGAGTATCACCCGGTTTGATCTCACCACGACTCTGCGCCTGATTGATCATATTGAATGCAGGGCGATCTTTAACAGAACCGGCAGGGTTATTCCCTTCCAGCTTTAATAATATAACATTTGAACTATCGACTAACAGCCGTTGCAGACGAATAAGCGGTGTATTTCCAATGGTATCGGCAAGGGTTTTAAATTCCATAAGCAAACTTCAATAATTAAATAATTAAATAATAAAATCAAGGCTATTATGATTTACAACTAAATCTCAATGACGTAACAAGCATGGACTGCTAGACTCAAGACAGTCAGCATTTTACTTCAGTAACGGGTGAAATGTATGCTTTTTGCTCATACCGGATTATATTTACTGTAATGCAAAGCTGTAATCACTATAAACCTGCTTGAATAATACCCTTTTATTCAGTTTATCTATTTAATATGAAACCTCTCAGCATTAGTAAACAAATTATCATTATTGCCATACTACCGGCATTACTGGTAGGGATTATTCTGGCAATATTCTTCAGTTACGAACAACTATCATTTATTTCTTTCAGCCAGCAGAAACACAGTGAGTCCATCATTAAGCAACTTCAACCTTATGTTGAATTTGCTTTAATTAACAATGAACTGGAAATGTTAAAACCGGTATTGCGTAACATAAGCGCCAATAATGATGTTGCCTATATCAAAATCAGTGATGCCAGAGGGCGTAATATTTACAGCATTAATGACTTAAAAACCGTTCCTGATAATAAAAAACCCTTTTATCACACACTGCTGGATGAATATTCTTTTATCGATTTTAAAGAGCCAATCTTACAGGTTAAAAAGTTACCGGATAACAGCACCACAGAAAAAATCATCGGCTTTATTGAAATCAAACTGAATACCATGCCGGTAAGGATAGAGAAAATCAACGAGGTGATAAAAGTTGCCAGTATTACCTTTATCATCCTGCTTGTTTTTTCGATATTTATTTTCAAGCTTAGCCGAAAAATCACCTCGCCAATCAAGGATCTTACCGACAGTGTCAGAAACATTACCGCCGGTGATCTTGATGCTGAAATTAATTTACACTCACCCGGTGAAATTGGCGTACTGGAAACCTGCATTAATCACATGAAGGGGGAACTGAAAAATTCACGCACAGACCTTGAGATCCAGCTGAATATATATACCGATGAACTGCAGCAAACACTGGAAGAGCTGGAAATACGTAATGCTGAACTGGACATAACACGTTCAAAAGCAATCTATGCAAACAATGCAAAATCTGAATTTCTTGCCAACATGAGCCACGAAATCCGCACACCTCTAAGCGGGGTTATCGGCTTTACCGAACTACTGCAGGACACTCCGCTTTCTTCCCAGCAAACGGATTATACGGATACCATTCAAAAATCTGCCAAAAACCTGCTCGAAATCATTAATGATATCCTCGACCTGTCAAAAATCGAATCCGGAAAAACAGAAATATCCACCAGTAAATTTAATCTGGTTGATATCATCGAAGATATTATCAACCTGCTGACACCGGCAGCCCTGGATAAAGATGTTGAACTTTTTTACCGGATTGAAAAAGATGTGCCCATCTGTATACAGGCCGACCCTTTCAGAATACACCAGATTCTGACTAACCTGATTGGCAATGCCATCAAGTTTACCGACCAGGGTTATGTCTATTTACAGGTTACCAGCGGTGAAATAAACAAAGCAGAATACAGTATTAAATTTACGGTATCCGATACCGGTATAGGCATGAGCAGCAGTGACAAGAAAAAACTGTTTAAAGCTTTTACCCAGGCCGATACCAGTATTACCCGCCGCTTTGGCGGCACCGGCCTGGGTCTGGTTATTTCACGAAAGCTAACCTTGTTGATGCAGGGTGAAATCGGTTTCGACAGCACTCAAAACGAAGGCTCTACTTTCTGGTTTAGTGTACCGGTAACACTGGTTTCAGGTGATCTTCCATTATGTGAACTAAAAAATAAAAAAATTGCTTTTATCTGTAATCACTACATAGCCAAACAAACCTATAAAACATTATTTAATGCCTGCCAGTGCCAGGTAAATGATTATTCCAGTGATGATTTCAGCCAATTGTCCCGGATTGAAAAAGAAAACGACATCATCATTTTATTTCTTGCCCGAAAAGAAATAAACAATGAGGTAACTATTCGCAACTTGAGTAAACTGCATTTTTCCATACCTTCGATGTTAATTGCAAGCACGCGCTCACACATTGAATTAAGAGATTTACAACAACATATTTTTGACTGCGCTGTTTTTTCATCGGAAAAAATAGAACATATTAAAAAGAAACTGACCAGCACTATCAATAAAAATGTTTCCGAACAGGAAACAGACAAGTTAGAGAACAACATAAGTAACCGCTTTGACTGGTCCAATATTAATATCATGATTGTTGATGACAATGATATTAATTTACGCCTTGCTGAAATTATTTTACATAAACATAAAGCACGGGTAACAACAGCATGTTCCGGCGCCCAGGCCATTGATTACGCCAGTATGAATTCGTATGACATCATATTTATGGATCTGCACATGCCCGGTATTGATGGTTATGAAACGACACAGCAGATTCGGACAATCACTCCGGGAAAACAGCCGGTAATTATTGCTCTAACCGCCAACACGCTACCACAGGAAAAAGACAAAGTAATGCAATCCGGCATGAATGGTATTATTATAAAACCGGTTAGTGATGCTATATTGCAAAAAATAATCAGTCAGTGGATACTAAAAGATCCCATTAATGCCAATAAAATACAGGCAGCTGACAATATCGGGAGCATGGTGGAAAACAGCAGCAACAATAATAACCGTATTTTTTCGCTTGAACAGGCAAAAGAATTCACCGGCAATAATGAAACTCTGGCCTATGAATTATTTGACATGCTCAGAGGCGAACTTGACGGATATAAAAAACTAATGGCAATTGCGGTTAAAAACAATGATCGTATTGAGCTTCGTGCCCAGGTACATAAACTGCATGGTGCCAGTCGTTGTTGTGGCACCTGCGAATTAAAAGAAGTCAGTAACCGGCTGGAAAACCTTCTTGTGCAGCAAGCCGATTTTGATATTGCAAAAGAACTCGATGTTTTGTTAGCGGCAATAAAAGATGTTGAAGATTTTGATATTGAAGCAATTAAAGCTCAGCATTAGTCACTACTGCGATAACCCGACCACTCCGGTTAAAGCTGACATGCTTCTGCCAGCAAATAACATCATATAAAAAAACCATTCCTCACATTTTCATAGCGTTTAACCTCTTTTTTTGCTATTTTCAGTATAGTTTTAAGATAATAACAATAATCAGGAATACTACGTGGATATTCAACGCCTTATACGCTACGCATTGAGTCTGGCTCTAACTGCCGTTTTTCTGCTCCACATCAGTTCCATTATCGACATCCCGATACTCACCAACCTTGAAAACCAGTCCTATGATGCCCGCCTGAAATTCAGCCTGCCGGACAAGGTTGAGAAACAGGTAGTTATCATCGACATTGACGAAAAAAGCCTGAATGAAATCGGACAGTGGCCCTGGAATCGAAACATTCTGGCAACCATCAATGACAACCTGTTTGACTATTACAAAATCAATACTCTGGGGTTTGATATTGTCTTTGCAGAAGAGGATATTGATGAAGGAGCAAAACTGCTTGAAAACATGGCAAACGGTTCATTAAAAAACGACCCCGAGTTTATTCAGGAATATCACCGGGTAATCTCATCACTGCAGCATGATAAACGTTTTGCCGAATCGCTTAAGGGCAGAAAAACAGTTTTAGGTTTTGTTATGGACACAGAAACCACAAAAGGCACATTGCCCGAAGCCATTACAAAAATGGATAATGCCACACTGAATCGTCTGGAGATACTGCAAACCAGGGGTTATACCGCAAACCTGTCAGTGCTACAGCAAAACGCCTACAGTGGTGGCTTCTTTGATAATCTGCTGCTGGATGATGATGGTGTATTCCGCCGTGTCCCTTTACTGCAGGTATACAAAAATAATTTATACGAATCTCTGGCCCTGGCTATTACCCGCGTAGCGACCGGCTCACCGCCAATTGAAATGGTGGTGGATTCCAGCAACGAAAAAGACCTGTTTCTGGAATGGGTAACCATCGGCGATCTTGCCATACCGGTTGACCATAAATCAGGGGTACTGGTACCTTATATAGGCCCGCAAAAAAGCTTTGACTACATCTCGGCGGTTGATATCCTGAACAAAACCGCGAATATCGACATGCTACAAGGCAAAATTGCACTGTTTGGTACATCAGCACCCGGCCTGCTTGACCTGCGTACCACCCCGCTGGAAGCAGCCTCTCCCGGAGTTGAAGTTCATGCCAACATCATTCAGGGTATTCTTGATAATAAAATTCTGCACCACCCCGGCTATACCAAGGGATTTGAATTTATCGTTATTATTGTTATCGGGCTGGCACTCACCTTTATTCTACCCATGTTAAGCGCCATGTATTCGACCATCATTATTATTGGCTGTGTGGTGTTATACATGGCTGGCAATTATTACGCCTGGAGCAGCGCCCAGATGGTACTGCCTATCGCCCGTCCTGTTCTGCTTATCGTATTATTATTTGCACTGCAAATGACTTATGGCTTTTTTGTTGAATCACGCGGCAAACGGCAACTTGCCCACCTGTTCGGGCAGTACGTTCCACCTGAACTGGTTGATGAAATGAGTGAGAACATGGATGAAATTAATCTGGATGGTGAAATGCGTGAAATGTCGGTATTATTTTCTGATGTTCGTGGTTTCACCAATATATCTGAAAGCCTTGCTCCCAAAGAACTCACGGAATACATTAACGCCTTCCTCACGCCTATTACTAAAGTTATTCATGATAACCGCGGCACCATCGATAAATATATGGGTGATGCTGTAATGGCGTTCTGGGGAGCACCGCTGGAAGACAATCAGCATGCGCTGCATGCACTCAACGCGGCGACCGCTATTGTTAATCAAATGAAATCACTGCGTAAACAATTTTCTGAAAAACAATGGCCGGAAATTTACGTGGGGGTTGGCGTTAATACCGGAGACATGAACGTAGGTAACAAAGGTTCTGAGTTCCGGGTTGACTACACCGTGCTGGGTGATGCGGTTAACCTGGGTTCCCGGTTAGAGGGCTTAACCAAATTTTATGGCGTTGATATTATTACCAGTGAATTTACCCGATATGCGGTTCCTGAGTATGAATACCGTGAACTGGATAAGGTAAAAGTAAAAGGCAAGGATAAACCTGTGACTATTTACGAACCTTTAGGCTTGCTGGAAAAGATCAGCAAAGATGAAAGAAAACTACTGAAACAATTTCATATCGGTATAAAACAGTACCGTGCACAAAATTGGGAGGCAGCTGAAAGGGAAATCTTCGGCTTAAGCCAACTGGATCCGGAATGCAAAATATATAAAATCTACCTGGATCGAATCATGCAATTGCGTGAAAATCCACCCGGTAGTGACTGGGACGGAAGTTTCACTCACACCTCAAAATAGCCCGCATAACATGTAATGTTGTTTTTTACTAAATAAAAAATCGTTAGTCCGCGAATTAGGGCAGGACGCCCGTAAGTAGAATAACGCAGGAGCAGTTATCGAGAACGCAAAAGACGCGAATTTAAAAACCAGCCTTTTTTATTGATGACAGTATTTATTAAGAATACGAGCCACCGGGCTCGGAGTCATTTTTATAACTAACACAGCATAACTGTTAGTCAGCGTTTAAAAATGACTCCAACCCCTGAATATTGTAGCCGTGTTTCAGGGAAACAACATTTTTTTGCCGCGAAGGGCGCAAAGAGCGCGAAGAAAAGCAAAAACGAATCAAACTATTTATTGTTTGTGCGCGTAGCGCACAAACAAAATGTTTTTCTTTGCGTCTTTTGCGCCCTTCGCGGCAAAAGTTTCTGATTTTTTATTCACTAATTCCTTTTTGTTTACTCACCCTTTTTTTATAAAAAAGTAAAAACTTGAACCAGTTCACAAATTCTATGGCTAATCGTAGGATTTTGTGGCTTTATGAGCTATAAAGTTATCAATAACTTTCCTAAACCGTCCTCGACTACTCAAATATAATGAGAAACAGAAGATCAGACTATGACATTAAAGATGACGTACAGCTAACGAATGCAAACAGCGTGCGTGGTGCTGTTTGCACCATCTTTAGCAGCGCATTCACACAGTTTAATAAAGCTGCGCTATGCCGTGCGTTTGATGACTGTGATCGTCTGTTCGAGGGTGACTACCCGACCTATTTAGCCTGCGATACCCTGTATCACGACAAACAGCACTCCATGGATATGACATTGGCGCTGGCAAGGCTTATTGACGGCCATAACCGAAGTGTCGCCAGAGATGAGCGTATAGAAGCTGATCGTGCCGTAATTGCCATTATTACCGCGCTGTACCACGACTCAGGCTATATACGCCATGAACACGACCACCATCACTTCAATGGCGCAGAATACACCTCTATTCATGTATCACGCAGCGCTGATTTTTTAAAACGTTATTTACACAAACTTAATCTCGGGGAATATGCACAGATAGCCGCAAACATCGTGCATTACACCGGCTATGAAGTTGCCCCGCGCAACATCCGTCTGCCCGATAAAAAATGGCACCGAATCGGCCATATGCTCGGTACCGCTGACCTGCTGGCACAAATGTCAGATCGCTGTTATCTGGAAAAATGCCGCGACCGCCTGTTCCCGGAATTTGTCCTCGGCGGACTGGCGGTTACAATTGACAAAAGCGGTAAGGAAACCGTTATTTACGAATCGGGTGAAGACTTACTGGCAAAAACCCCGTCATTTTATGAACACGAAGTTGAAAAACGTCTGAACAACCTGTTCAATAAAGCTTATCAGTACGAAAGAGTCCACTTTGAAGGAGAGCGGCCTTATATTACCGGCCTGGGACAAAATCAGGCATACTTGAAAAAAGTGCTCAAAGCAGAAGATTTTAGTTTATTACGCCGTGCCCCCCCGGAAAATCACGGCACAAAAAATTTCCCCGGTCTTGAAGACTACCTCAACCAGCATCCACAAAAAAAACACAAAGTAGCTATAACTTAATCTTTCTCTTATTAACCGGTTGACCATCATAGCCTGACAACAAGCGAAAATGAGCCTTAAGAGAAGTTTTAAGTTGTAAGTTGTAAGTTTAAAAACTTTAAAAACAATGGTCCGCAAATTAGGGCAAGACGCCCGCAAGTAGAATAACGCAGAAGCAATTATCGAGAACGCCAAAGACGCGAAAAAAATTCAGGTTTTTTGTAGGGCGAGCACTGCTTGCCGTTGCTTTATTCAGGGGTCGGAGTCATTTTAATAACTAACATAGCATAACTGTTAGTAAGCGTTTAAAAATGACTCCGACCCCGGTGGCTCACAAGTTGTAAGTTTAAAAACATAAACCAAAAGAAGCTTGTTAAACGTAAGGTTATCCAGTTTTTGACTTGCTACTTACAACTTAAAACTTTTAACTTACAACTTCTCTTTCTGGCCGGTTTAACTCATTCACTGTAGCTTAATCAGCACTTGTCAGCATTCTCAGCATAGCCGCTTCATCAATAACCGGCACCCCGAGCTTTTCTGCTTTAGCCAGTTTCGAACCTGCCTTATCCCCTGCCAGTAAATAATCCGTTTTCGCCGAGACACTGCCGGTAACTTTTGCTCCGGCAGCCAGTAACTTCTGTTTTGCCTCTTCCCTCGATAATGTCGGCAGAGTACCGGTAATAACAATGGTTTTTCCCAAAAATGCCGAGGATGCCATTGCACTTTGTTGCGTTTGCTGTGGTAATTGAATTTTTATACCGGCATCAAATAACTGCTGGATAACCTGCAAATTATTCGGCTGCCGGAAATAATTAACGATGTGCTGTGCAACAACAGGACCGATATCCTGAACTTCAATAAGAGAGTCATAATCCGCGTCTCGAATGGCTTCAAAAGAGGCAAAGGCATTGGCAAGATTCAATGCCGTTGTTTCCCCCACTTCACGAATCCCCAGCGCATAAACAAACCTTGATAACACAGGATTTTTACTTTTCTGTAATGCCGCAATCAGGTTTTTTGCCGATTTTTCTCCCATACGCGGCAGCGCTGCCAGTGTTTCTATCGTAAGGCTATATAAATCTGCAGCAGTATGAATTAATTTCTCCGCGACCAGTTGCTCAACCAGCTTGTCACCAAGGCCATCGATGTCCATCGCCTTGCGTGAAGCAAAATGCTTTATGGCTTCGGCTCGCTGGGCGCGGCAAAATAAACCGGCCGGACAACGGGCGACCGCTTCACCCGCTATCTGCTCAATGGCAGACTGGCATACCGGGCATTTTTCCAGCATCTGAATCTCAGGCAGCGGCATTGTCCTTGATCCGGGTAAAACAGCAACCACTTCGGGTATAACATCGCCGGCACGTCTAACAATAACCCGATCACCGACACGAATATCTTTACGGCGTATTTCATCCATATTATGCAATGTGGCGTTGCTCACCGTAACACCACCAACAAATACCGGCTCCAGCCTGGCAACCGGGGTGATGGCACCGGTACGCCCGACCTGAAAATCAACTTCAAGAATTTTGCTGACTTCCTCCTGCGCCGGAAATTTATGCGCTATCGCCCAACGCGGGGCACGGGCAACAAAACCCAGTTTTTTCTGCAATTTAATTTTATTGACCTTATAAACAATACCGTCTATATCATAAGGCAAGGCATCACGCTGTGCTGCCATGTGCTGGTAATAAGCCAGACATTCAGCAACACCGGTAACACATTTTATCTCGGCACACACCGGTAAACCAAAGGTTTTCAACTGCTGCAGGACGCCATACTGGGTATCTGCCAGCGTACCACCTTCCACAATACCGGTTGAATAACAGTATAAGCTCAACGGTCGTTTTGCCGTTATTCCCGGATCAAGCTGTCGCAAACTGCCGGCAGCTGCATTTCGCGGATTAACAAATTCCTTGTCACCGTTTGCTCTGGCAATTTTGTTGAGTGCTTCAAAACCGGCTTTCGGCATAAACACTTCACCTCGCACTTCCAGCACCTGTGGAAAAGCATTGCCCAGTAAGCGTAACGGCACTGAATGCAGCGTACGAACATTTTGCGTGACATTTTCACCGGTAGAACCATCCCCCCGGGTAGCGGCATAAATCAACTCACCATTCTCATAGCGTAAACTGACAGCTAAACCATCAAGTTTCGGTTCTGCAGTAAAATCGATATCCTCAGCACTGCTTATCTCAGCCGCTAAACGGTCCTGCAAACGTAAATAAAATGCCTGCAAATCTTCTTCACTAAACACATTATCCAGTGACAGCATCGGCATTTGATGTTTAATTTGATCGAATGCGGCTAACGGTGTGGAGCCAACACGTTGTGTGGGTGAGTCAGTGGTAATTAATTCCGGGTGTTCAGTTTCCAGCGCGAGCAGCTGTTGATATAAACGGTCATATTCGGCATCAGGAATATCCGGATCATCGAGAACATAATATTGATAGCTGTGGTAGCGGAGTTTTTCACGCAGGCTATCGATTTGGCTTTCAACTTTGCTTGGCATTTAATAATGTATTTTTCACAAAAAATTAACCTTCACAATAATAAAAACCGTCAATACTGTCTTCAGGTATTTTACCTTCTTCATGGATAGCTTCTATCGTGCGAGTACAATATTTTTCAGCTTTTGCTAGTGGCTTCAAAGGTTTCATCTGACGTCAATGCTGCTCGCTCAAAGTCACTGACCTGTGTGCGATAGTTTTCTGCATCCTGCTCCGTTAACGGTTTTCGTTTATGGTTACACAAGACGGCATCAAGCAAACCGGCCAGCTGATAACTGCGTTGCAGCATTTCAGTTAAGTCATCCAGCGGATCACCCTTTTTTATTTGCATAAACACCGTCAGTCCGGAGGTTTTTAAATCATGAATAGTATTTTCATCGAATGAACCCGGCTCCACCATGTTGGCCAGGCTGAACACCTTACGGTCTTCGGGCTTATAATGAAAAATATTCATCTCGCCAAAACTCAGGCCCATGGCCTGTACCGAGCTGTTAATCTGCGACCCCAGTAGAACATTGTTTGGCCGGGCAAGAATATACAAAACAATGATATCTGAAGGAAAGGCATGTTTTTCAGTATTTTCTGCAGCCGCTTTATTATCAATAATTTCAGCATCAGCGGCGGTATCGTCATCAACAGTGGCATCGGTCACTACCCTGACTTCACCGATACCTTCATCAACATCATCAAGGCTTTGTGCAGAAAAAGCCGGTAGATCCTCTTCCAGTTCATCGACAATTGAATGCTGCCGCTGACGCCGGCTGCGCCCTAACAGATAAATGATCAGTACAAAAACCAAACCTGCGCCAAGTAATATCCATCGCAGAGATTCCACCGGTTTATGCTCCTACACCTGCCATCGTTGCAGCCTCTGCAACATCTACAGAAACCAGACGGGAAACGCCTGATTCACGCATAGTAACACCGCTCAGGTGTTCAGAAATTTCCATCGTGGTTTTATTATGAGTAATAAAAATAAATTGTACCCGTGATGACATTTCTTTGACCAGCTGGCAGAAACGACCAACATTGGCTTCATCAAGCGGTGCATCCACCTCATCCAGCATACAGAATGGTGCCGGATTCAGTTCAAAGATGGCAAACACCAGCGCTACAGCGGTTAATGCTTTTTCGCCACCCGACATCAGATGAATATTGGAAATCCGTTTACCCGGTGGCCTTGCCATAATAGCCACCCCGGTGTTCAGTAAATCATCACCGGTCATTTCCAGGAAGGCAGTACCGCCACCGAACAGGCGCGGGAACATTTCCTTGATACGGGAATTGACATGGTCATAGGTTTCTTTAAAACGATGCCGGGTTTCCTTGTCAATTTTAGCAATGGCCTCTTCCAGAATAGCCAGGGCGGCGTTTACATCCTTGTCCTGATCATCAAGGTATTCTTTGCGTTGTAACTGTTCCTGGTACTCATCGATGGCGGCAAGATTAATCGGTCCAAGCCTGGAAATTTTCTGTGCCACTTCTGACAGTTTTGTCTGCCATTGCTGACTACTGACCTGGCTGCCATGCTCCGCATCTTTCTGCTTCAGTGTTGCCAGAACATCATCCAGTTCAAAACGCGTTTCCGCCAGCTGTTCTAACGTGGTTTTACTTCTTACCCGGGTTTCCTGGCTGTCCAGCCGCATCTTTTCCAGTCTGGAACGGATATTTTGTGATTTTTGCTCATACTCGCCACGCTGCTGTTCAAGTGTTCGCAGCGTATGACTAATGCTTTCAACTTTACGGCGGGCTTCGCTGAGAGCCTCTTCTGCGTTCAGGCGCTGTGCCAACATGATTTTCAGTTCGCTTTCCAGCTGCGCCGTCGGTTGCGTAGACTGTTTGAGCAGGATTTCCAGCTCCTGCTTACGTTGCAACTGTGCGGTTTGCGCCTGTTCCATACGCTGTATATTATGCAACAATCCACTTAAACGGGTTTTTAAACCTTCAACACGAATATCCAGCTGATGTACCTGCTCACGATGCTGCTGCAAATTCGACCGATGCTGCTGCAGCTCCTGCTGTAAGGTTTCACGCTGCTGTTGTAACGCCTTTCTGTCGGCTTCCATTCTTTCAGCGCTTTCCAGTGCCGCATTACGATTTTTTGTGGCATTTTCAATATTAAGCTGTTCACTGGCAAGCAAATTCCGGGTTTCTTCCAACTCAGTGTCCAGCGTTTCACCCCGGCGGGTAATATGCTCATGACGTGATTCACGTGCTGTAATTTGCGCTTTAATTTCATTTAAACGCGAATGTATCGTATTTAAAGCAACCTGAATTTCCTCACGTTGCTGCTCACTTGCCTGCAATTCAGCACGCTTGTCATTCAATGCCAGCGTTATCTGTTCAGCACTGGCTTCAAGTTCGGTTAGTTGCTGTTGTAAATCACGAATACTCTGCTCTCTTGCCAGCACTCCGGTGCTAGCATCTTTATCGCGACTGATACGCAACCAGTTGGCACCCAGCCAGATACCATCGCGGGTAACAATGGATTCACCTGAACTCAATGACGGGCGCATTTTTAAAGCCTCATCTAAAGAGTCAGTGCAGCGAATGCCATGCAAAAACGGTGTTAGATCAAGCGCAGATGAGACCTTCTCAAGCAACAACCCCGTTGCTGCCATCGCTGTTCTATCTGTTTCCCCGGTTTCAATTAATGAAACATTGCTGTCTTCCAGAGTATTCAGTGCTGCCGAGAGTCGATCAATCTTGTCCACACAGATGGCTTCAAGTGTATCACCTAACACGGTTTCCACAGCCAGCTCCCAGCCATCATCAACCTTAAGCTTTTCTGCAAAACGTGCATTATTCCTGATGCCGCTTTTTTCCAGCCATTGCTGTACCACCTTGTCGGTTTTACCCAGTGCGGCTTCCTGCAATGCTTCCATCGAAGACAGGCTGCCCTGATACTGGTTGAGTCTGCGGCGTACTTCGGCAGACCTTTGCTCGGCTTCGCTAATTGTTTCGCGGGTGCTTCTTATTTTCGCAATGGCATCGCTTAACTGCTGTTCATTGCTTTCTTTGTCTTGCGTAGATTTTGTCAGTAAAACATTCAGATCGGCAATTTGCTGTTCAAGGTTTTCACCCTGCATCGCCTGCTTCTCAACATCAATTTTCTGCAAACGCTGTTTTAACTGCTCAACATGACGCTCCAGTTGCTCCATGCGTGAGCGTTCGACCTGTGCTTTCTGACTTTCGGCCGAATATTTCCGATTAATTTCATCCCACTGTTGCTGCCAGTCATGCATGGCTTTTTCAGACTGCTGAAAGCTGGTCGCACTTTCTGCTTCCTGTTTCTTTAAGCCAAGCAGTTGCGGTTCTTCAGTGGCCAGATTCTGCTGAAATTCTTCAATGGACTGCTTGTCTGACTGTATTGCCTGAGTGGCATCAGCCAGAGCAGTCTCAATCTGCTGCAGATCAGTTTGCTGGCGTTGTAATAAATCCTGCTGATGTTTGATATTTTGTTCTTTTGCAGAAATATCGGCACCCAGACGATAATATTCCGCCTGTACATTATTGAGAATCTCATTAGATTCTGTACCCTGCTGGCGGTTCGCTTCAATACTGGATTCTGTTGCACGCTGCTCAGCAATAACCTGCTCTAACGCGGTTTCTATGCTTTGAATTTCTTTATCCCGCTGATCCAGCTCTGCTTTCAGCTCACGCCAGTATAAAGCCAGGTGTTCAGCCTTTAATTCACGTTCATCCTGTTTCAGCTCTTTATAACGTTCCGCACTCCGGCTCTGGCGCTGTAATCTGGCCAGCTGTTTATCAATTTCTTCACGTAAATCTGAAAGCCGCTCCAGATTTTCACGGGTATGGCGGATGCGTGTTTCCGTCTCGCGACGGCGTTCCTTATACTTGGAAATGCCGGCGGCTTCTTCTAAAAAACTGCGTAATTCTTCTGGTTTGGCTTCAATCAGGCGGGAGATCATCCCCTGCTCTATAATCGCATAACTGCGCGGTCCGAGTCCGGTACCCAGAAACAGGTCAGCAACATCACGACGCCGGCAACGGGTGCCATTTAAGCTGTATTTTGACTGCCCGTCACGACTCACCTGGCGCTTCACTGATATTTCAGCGTAGTTGGCATACTGGCCTCCCAGCTTGCCCTCACTGTTATCAAAAATAAGCTCAACCGAGGCCATGTCCACCGGTTTTCTGGCAGAAGAACCATTAAAAATAACATCATCCATTGATGCCCCGCGCAAATGCTTGGCGGAAGACTCCCCCATCACCCAGCGTACCGCATCAATGGTATTGGATTTACCACAGCCGTTAGGACCAACAATGCCGGTTAAATTACTCGGTAAATTAATGGTGGTTGCATCAACGAAGGACTTAAAGCCGGCGAGTTTAATCTTGCTTAAACGCATTAAATTTAATATTTCAGGTTCAAAAAGAGCCTAGTTTACATGAGAAAAGTTGATTGTTAAGCGGTAAAATCCATAAACAGGGTGAATCTAACAGGGCATATTTAAGGTGTTACGCTAAGCCTATGATATTGCTAAGCTCAGTATTTTAAGGAAAAATAAAAAAACATTTTCCCGCACAATATTCGCTATAATGTGCGCCCGATTAAAACCGCTTGCCAGAGAACCTTCGATGTCTACACAACCGTCAAAAACACTGGAAACCTTTGACAATCCAGCACCGGAACGTGATTACACCATTCGTATCCGTCTACCGGAATTTACCTGTTTATGCCCGAAAACCGGACAACCCGATTTTGCCACCCTGCATCTGGAATATGTGCCCGATGCCAGCTGTATTGAACTTAAATCACTGAAACTCTACATCTGGGCATTTCGTGAGGCAGGCGCTTTTCATGAAGCCGTGACCAATGAAATCCTGTCTGACCTGGTCAATGCCTGCCAACCACGGTTTATGCGTTTAACCGCTGACTTTAATGTCCGTGGCGGGGTTTACACCAGCGTTGTTGCAGAGCATAAAAATCCGGCATGGAATGCCCCGGCAGTCGTCACTCTGCCATAATCCCTGCAGGCAACCCTGATTTTATGAGTACTGCCGCTTATCTCGGTATTGACATCGGTACCAGTGGTATTCGCGCCTGTGTTATAGATAACAATAAAACAACGATTGCTGAACACCGCATTGCATTATCCTTCTCCCCCCCGGAAGACGGCAAGAACGAGCAGCCGGCCACCGACTGGTTACCGGCTCTGGACAAACTGCTCAGCGCGGTTTCTGAAAAATTAACCGCTAAAAACAATACTCTGAAAATAACCGCCATTGCCATTGATGGCACCTCCGGCACCCTCATTGCCTGCAGCAAGGACGGCTCTGCCTTATCACCGGCACTGATGTACAATGATTCCCGGAGCCAGAGCCAGGCGCAATACATTAAACAACACGCACCTGCAGAAACGGCGGTACACGGTGCCAGTTCCTCTCTGGCCAAGGCCCTGAATTTATTACAACACTATCCGGATACCGAAATTCTCTGCCATCAGGCGGACTGGCTGGCAGCCACACTTACCGGAAAATACGGCATCAGTGATGAAAATAATTGCCTTAAACTGGGGTATAACAGCATTCTGCGACAATGGCCGGACTGGTTAACAAAACTACTGCCTGAAAAAGTGTTACCGCGGGTGCTGGCAGCAGGGTAAATCATGGCTCCAGTAAAGCCTGAACTCATAAAAAAATACCAACTGGCCGGTAATTGCCAGGTCATCGCCGGCACTACCGACAGCAATGCCGCGGTGCTGGCCACCGGTGCCGGTAAAACAGGCGATGCCGTTACCTCGCTGGGCAGCACCCTGGTTATAAAGCTGTTTACCGACAAACCCCTGTTCAATGCAAAATACGGTATTTACAGCCACCGCATTAACAATCAGTGGCTGGTTGGCGGAGCCTCGAATACTGGCGGAGCTGTATTATTGAAATACTTCACCGCACAGCAACTGGAGGCAATGACCCCGCAACTCAGGCCGGACAACAATACCGGTTTACAGTATTACCCCCTGCCCGCCAGCGGTGAACGTTTCCCGGTCAATGACAGTCAAAAACAAAGTCACACCACGCCAAGACCAGCCTCCGATATTGCGTTTTTTCAGGCTTTACTGGAAGGTATCGCCCGTATCGAAGCGGAAGGTTATGAAAAACTTGCTGCCCTGGGCGCGGCACAACCAGAAATAATATACAGCGCTGGCGGTGGCAGTAAAAATACCGCGTGGACAAAAATACGCCAGCAGGCAACCGGCATCAACACCGTCACCGCTGAGCATAATGAAGCCAGTTACGGCAGCGCCCTGCTGGCAAGAAAAGGCTTTAATCGTCATAAAACCGGCCATAACGAAATGTTGGCAGTAGACAGTTAAAAAACGTTAATCCGCGAATCAGGGCAGGACACCCGTAAGTAGAATAACGCAGGAGCAGTTATCGAGAACGCTAAAGACGCGAAAAAACAAAACAATAATCAATGTTATAAACGAGCCACCGGTGTCGGAGTCATTTTTAAACACTTACTGACAGTTATGCTATGTTAGTTATTAAAATGACTCCGACGCCTGAATATCAGGTAAAATATTTTTTGCCGCAAAGAACGCGAAGAAAAGCAAAAGTCGAATCAAACAAAATGTTTTTCTTTGCGTCTTTTGCGTCCTTTGCGGCAAAATTCCCGATCAACCCGGAAACTGTTTTGCAATCGGTGAGATCAGGTTTAAGCTACAACCATTATTCACCTCATTTCTGTCATTATCATGCTTTCATTTGCAAAAGGCTTTCTGGACTGTTTCAGCGGCTTCACTTTATTGTTTAAACCGGGAATCAAACGTTTTGTACTCGTCCCGTTTTTTATTAATCTCGGCCTGTTTTCGCTGGCGGCAAAACTGTTAAGTGATCAGCTTGATCACTGGTTACAACAGCTTTTACCCGACTGGCTGGACTGGCTGGAATGGTTGATCTGGCCATTGTTTGCCATCGCCATGTTTATTATCGTGTTCTACACATTTACCATGGTTGCTAATCTGATCGCTGCCCCCTTTAACAGTTTCTTATCGGCACAAATTTAAGCCATGTTAACCGGCAAAAAACCCGAGGATATCAACAGCGATGGCTTTTTTAAATTAATAAGCCGCACCATTGCCTCCGAGCTTCAAAAAATCCTGTATGCGATCAAATGGTTTATTCCACTGATCATCATTACCCTGATCCCGGGGATCAACATCATCGCCCCTTTTCTGTGGATTTTATTTTCAGTCTGGTTTTTTGCCCTGGAATACAATGACTACCCGCTGGCCAACCGCGGCCTGTTTTTTGAAGACATCAAAACACATAACCGTAACCACAGAATGCGATCACTGGGGCTTGGCAGTGCTGTCTTTATCATAACCAGTATCCCTGTACTTAACTTTCTGGCGATGCCAATGGCCGTTGCCGGTGCCACAAAATCAGTAACAAAAACAGACGCAGTGACATAATCATGGAAAACCGCATAACCGAACTGGAAATACGTTTAACCCATCTGGAAGATACCATCGAAATATTAAACCGGACCGTTATTCAGCAACATGAAGAAATTGATATCCTGAAGCTTCAGGTATCCATTTTAGAGAAAAAAATAAAAACCGCACAATCATCGCCGGTCGCACATGAAAGTTAAGAAACACCACCGCCGCATTATTAATCTTCAATAATGCAGGAAAATAACCGGAGTTAAGCCAGACAACCACTCTGTCGTCATCCGACCCTGACGAAAAAACAAATAATTGATAGCGGCACTTCCGAGGACGGCCAGGACGGCCAGAAAGAGACGTTGTAAGTTAAAAGTTTTAAGTTACAAGTAGCAAGTTAAAAGCTGAATAACCTTCTGTTTAACAAGCTTCTTTTGATTTATGTTTTTAAACTTACAACTTGTATCTTAAAACTT
>JAJRUQ010000108.1 GCA_024277705.1 Gammaproteobacteria bacterium | reverse complement strand
TCGGTATAAGTTTCAGTAGTTGTAAAAATACAGTATTATGGTGGCTCATGGTCTGATTTCCTTTTTTGTTTTCAATGGTTTGTGGTGAATTCATTGTATCAAAACAAAGGGGTTATCAGACCTACTTTTTTTGTTCTTAACGGGACAGTAGTGATAAATAATATAAAAATTAAACTTTATTTCCATTAATGGTCTGTTAATATCAAGTTATTGAAATTTTACACGTATGCTTCTGAATTAGCTTTCAGGCATATAAGGATGGTATTACAAGTGATTGATTCTAATGGCTTTAGGGCCAATGTTGGCATCATCCTGAGTAATTCCGAAGGCAAGGTTTTCTGGGCACGTCGTGCTGGTCAAAAAAACTGGCAGTTTCCGCAGGGCGGTATTGACCACAATGAGTCACCGACAGAAGCTATGTATCGTGAATTGCATGAAGAAACAGGATTACGCCCTGAGCATGTTGAGGTTGTAGGTAAAACGAATGACTGGTTACGTTATCGTATACCTGACCACCTGTTACGCAAACGGTCAAAACCATTATGTATCGGACAAAAACAAATCTGGTTTTATCTGCGGCTGACAGGTGCTGAAAGTGACTTTGATTTATGCTGCAGTGATAAACCTGAGTTTGACTGCTGGCGCTGGGTGGATTACTGGTCACCGGTAGAGGAAATAGTAGAGTTCAAACGCAAGGTTTATAAGCAGGCATTGAGTGAACTTGAGCGCTACATTTAAACAAGTTTGCTGATGGCCGTTATTCGTTCGCAGTTAAAAGTGAAAAACTTCATTATTAAGTATGGCGGTTAATTTTTTAGTGATTTTGCCAACTGACAACTAATTAATAAGGTTGCAGTTCCACCAGTAAAACAGCGCTGATTAGAATAAACACCGGTAATTCATTAAACCAGCGGTACCAGACGTGGCTGTGCCGGTTTTTGTCGTGTTTAAAGTCGTTTAGTAATTTTCCGCAGTACAGGTGATAGACCACCAGCAGAGTAACCAGGGCCAGCTTGATTTGCAGCCATAAAGCAGAAAGAAGGCCATAACCAAGCAGATGAATTAACCAGAAACCCAGGCCGATAGTAATGATGGCGCCGGGTGTGCCAATACCATAATACAGTTTTCTTTCCATAATTTTAAAACGCTGCTGGCTGGCTTCATCTTGGGCAGCGGCGTGATACACGAACAGCCTGGGTAGATAAAACAGTGCGGCGAACCAGGTCACCATAAAAATTATGTGAAAAGCCTTTACCCATAACATAAAATATTTACCTGTAAATAAAAAAAAAGAAGCGCTGCCCGCTGTGTGAAAAAATCACCCGGAAATTTAACGAGTATGTCGCTGAGTTATAGTGTAAATAACCGTTATATCATCTATCCTTATTACACGATGGCATAATAGCGTGTTTGTTTAAAAATAAAAATATTAAAACTGGAAAAAAGTAGTGGAAAAAATGTTTGAAAAATTAGTGCTCGGGTTTTATGCCGGGGGGCAAAAATGTTGAATATCGGTGTGGTCGGAGGTACTGGATATACCGGTGTTGAATTGTTGCGTTTACTGGTAATGCATCCGCAGGTGAATTTAAAATATGTTACCTCACGTTCGGAGTCAGGCAGAAAAGTAGCTGACCTGTTTCCTAATTTGCGTGGCTTTAGCGATGTGTGTTTTACCGAACCTGGTATAGACACACTGGCACAATGTGACCTGGTGTTCTTTGCGACACCTAATGGTACTGCGATGAAGATGGTACCGGCACTGCTTGAAAAAGGTGTACGTATTATTGATCTGGCGGCTGATTTTCGCTTGCAAAACACGGATCTCTGGCAGCAGTGGTACGGTATGCCTCACAGTTGCCCCGATGTGCTGGCCGCAGCGGTGTACGGCTTGCCTGAAATTAATCGTAAAGCGATCAAATCTGCACAGGTGGTTGCTAACCCTGGCTGTTATCCAACGGCGGTTACCCTGGGTTTTTTACCCTTGATAGAAAATGCACTGGTGGATGATCAGCGGTTGATTGCTGATGCTAAATCAGGTGTCAGCGGGGCAGGGCGGGGAGCCAGTGTAGCGACGCTGCAGGCCGAATCCGCTGAAAGCTTTAAAGCTTATGCGGTTGAAGGGCATCGCCACCTGCCTGAAATAAAACAAACATTGTCTGCTGTTGCTTCGCATAATATCGACTTGACGTTTGTACCGCATCTGCTGCCGATGATACGCGGTATCGAAGCCAGTCTGTATGCCACCATTGATGCTCATTCTGCAGGCATGTCACTGCAGGAGATTCATCAGTTATATGTGCAACGTTATGAGAATGAGCCATTTGTTGATGTGCTGGCATTGGGAACCCTGCCGGAAACACGGTCGGTAAAAGGCTCGAATAACTGCCGGATATCGGTGTTCAGGCCACAGCAGGGTAATGTTCTGGTGGTATCGTCAGTGATTGATAATCTGGTGAAAGGTGCGGCAGGTCAGGCCATTCAAAACATGAATATAATGTTTGATTTTGCAGAAAAGACCGGGCTTGAACAGGTTGCGCTGATGCCATGAGTATTAAACCGCTAAAGACACAAATGATCATCGTGGTTCACCGGCCGTTATTATGGCTAATCAGTCTGGTTTCCCTGATTTTTCTGCTGGCAGCGCTGTTGTGGAGTGTTTTTGAGTATGGCCGCAACATTGCCGGATATGACAGTGCCAATGCAGATGCCTATATTCAGCAGTTACAGGCACAATTAGAAGAAACACATGCCGAAGTTGTTGAAACTCAGCGTAAAGCGACTATGCTTGAACGTAACAGTCAAATTGATGACGATGCCAGTGTTCAGATAAAAGAAACATTAGCCAGGGTTCAGCGTGAAGCCCTGGAGTTAAAAAAAGAGTTATCTTTTTACAAGAGTATTGTTGCTCCTGAGCAGGGCAGCAGAAGTCTGGCGATACAGACCATACAGCTGAAGCAGGATAATGACGGTGCTTACCGGTATAAAATAATGGTGAGTCAGCGGGGCAGAAATGACCGTTTTGCCCGCGGTACTATTGACGTTAATATTATCGGTGTGCGAAAGGGGCAGCCGGTGACGCTGCAGCTGGCTGAAGTGTCCGAGCAGGTAAAAAAACCGATGAAGTTCGGTTTTAAATATTTTCAAAATTTTGAAGGCGTGATGACTTTGCCTGAAGCGTTTTACCCGGATTTTCTGCAAGTAAAAGTGAATCCGAGTACAGGCAAAATCAAAGCAATCGATGAGCAGTTCGAGTGGTCTGATTTGACCGCTGGAGGAGTTTAATTATGTTTGGTAATAAAAAAATTAAATCATCAAAAATAGATACACTTGTAGGACAGGGTGTCGCCATCACCGGCGATGTCAACTTTCAGGGTGGTTTGCACCTTGACGGTACAATAACCGGCAATGTCACAACGGCTGACGATGCGGAAGGTTCGGTGCTGGTAATCAGTGATCGCGGTCGCATCGAAGGGGATGTACACGTTGCCTATGCCGTTATTAACGGCGAAGTGAGCGGTAACGTGTATGCCAGCGAAAAGCTTGAACTATCCTCAAAAGCACGTATTTCCGGCAATGTCGAATATAACCTGCTGGAAATGGCCAGTGGTGCAGAAATTAATGGAAAGATGCTGCATAACGTTAACGAAAAGAAACTGCTGGAACACCAGAAAGAAGAAAAGCATCATAATGTTCATCACCTGGACGAAACTGCTGCCGCGCAGGGTTAGGCTAAGCCATCGGGCAGACTGATTGTTTTCTGCCGGAGAATGCTGTTTGCTGATGTCGTCAGGAACTGCCTGTCGTTTCATAATAATTCTTTTACCGTCAATACACGCAAGGTTATATTTTAATCTTTGCGTGTATTGGCGTTCATTTCCGGGATATATTGCCTGACCAGGCTTTGTCCATTAGACCAAAGTGAATACTTGACTAAATTACTGGGTTAATTTAGCATTAGCTGATATTGTTAATACAGCCAGGTAATATTTTTAATGGATATTCAAATTAATTTTGCGCCCAAACCGAAAGTGATCGAAGGGGCAACAATGGGGTTCACCGATGCGGCAGCAAATAAGGTGAAAGTACTGATTGCGGAAGAAAAAAACCCGAACCTGAAGTTGCGCATATCGGTTGATGGTGGTGGTTGCTCCGGCTTTCAGTATGGTTTTGCTTTTGACGAAAAGGTCAATGACGATGACACGGTAGTTGAAAAAAATGGTGCCACTCTACTGGTTGATGTGACCAGTATGCAATATCTGAATGGTTCCGAGGTGGATTATCTGGAAGGGCTGGAAGGCGCGCGATTTGTGGTAAATAATCCTAATGCGAAGTCAACCTGTGGTTGTGGCTCATCGTTTTCGGTGTAAATAGCTGCCCGTTTTTATATTTTCAAAGGCGCCTGATTTATAAAAATCAGGTGCCTTTTTATTTATCTGTTTTGCGCGTAACATTTAGATTTTAATCGAGCATTTTTAACAACATATTAAAATCTTGTTTCATACCAGGATGAACCATTTTTCTGTTGATTGTCTTAAAACACAGGTTAATAGTTTGTTAAGCTAGCGTTCTAATCTTTCAGGATATTGTTATGAGCAGTGAATATTTACCCGGACTGGCAGGTGTGCCTGCCACAAAATCAAACATTTCATCGATTGATGGCGAGAAAGGCATACTTGCATATCGCGGATATAACATCAAAGAGCTGGCAGAAAAAAGTACATTTGAAGAAACCGCGTTATTATTGCTTGATGGACGTTTACCGTTACAGCATGAGCTGGATGACTTTGACCGTCAGTTAAGATCAGAGCGTCGCCTGAAATATAAAATCCGCAGTATCATGAAAAACCTGCCAACGTCAGGCCATCCAATGGAAATGTTGCAAACCGCTGTTGCCAGTCTGGGCATGTTTTATGGTGGCGAAGAAGTATTATCTGACGGCATTGATGGCAACGATATCGATTATATTCACAGTATGTCCGTTAAAATTATTTCTCGTATGGCGACCATTGTTGCCATGTGGGAACATGTGCGCAATGGCTATGATCCCATCGAACCACGCAGTGATTTAAGCCATGCAGCTAATTTTTTATATATGCTGGATGGCAAAGACCCGGATCCACTGGCGGTTAAAGTAATGGATGCCTGTCTGGTGTTACATGCAGAACATACCATCAATGCTTCTACCTTTGCCGCCATGGTATGCAGTTCTACCCTGGCCAGTCCTTTTCTGGTGATTGCGGCAGCGATAGGAACACTGGCAGGGCCATTGCATGGTGGTGCCAATCAGCGCGTGGTTGAAATGCTGCAGAAAATCGGTCGTCCGGAAAAGGCAAAAGCCTGGCTGGATCAACAACTGGCAGAAAACAAGGTTATCTGGGGAATGGGGCATCGTGAGTACAAAACCAAAGACCCGCGGGCGATAGTGTTACAGAAGCTGATGGTGGAATGGGGTGAGAAACAGGGAAATCTAAGTCCGCAATTTGAAACAGCGCTTAAGCTTGAAGAGCTTTGTGAAGATGCTCTGGGGCCTAAAGGTGTGTACCCGAATGTGGATTATTATTCAGGTATTCTGTACACGGAAATGGGTATTGCCCCGGATCAGTTTACCCCGATTTTTGCTATTTCCCGGGTTGCCGGCTGGCTGACGCACTGGCGTGAACAACTGTCGGATAATCGTATATTCAGACCGACACAAATCTATACCGGTGAGGGTGCTCGTGCCTATACCGAGATGTCCAGGCGTTAACATGGTTTAGCGGTTAAGCTTCCGAGAACCACCTCCCTGTCGGCGCCGGTAACAGCGGGCAGGTTTCCGCTTTGCTGATGTCTGTACTGGCGGGCAAGCCAGGCAAACGCCATGGCTTCAACCCAGTCAGGATGAACACCAAGCGGTTCTGTTGTTTGTAGCGGGCATTTTGTCAGCGCCTGCAGGCGCTGCATTAACACTGTATTGTGAACGCCACCCCCGCAAACATAAATTTCCTCCGTATCATCGGCATATTGATTGATTGCACGAATAATCGAAGTAGCGGTTAAATCACATAAGGTGCTTTGTATATCAGCATCTGACAGCTTACTGTTGTCGTTTTTTTGTATTTTTTCGCTTAACCAGTTCAGATTAAAGTATTCGAAACCGGTACTTTTGGGTGGTGGCTTCTGAAAGAAGTCATCCATTAAAAGCCGGGCTAACAATGCGGCGCTGGTTTTACCGCTGGCGGCAAAGTCGCCGTTTCTGTCGAACGCCTGTTGCCTGTATTTCACTGTCCAGGCATCCATTAATGTATTGCCCGGACCGCAGTCAAAGCCGGTTATCGGCTGATTTTTATCTTTTGGTAACCGCGTGATGTTGGCGATACCGCCGATATTTACAATAACGCGGTTGGATTTTTCACTGCAGAATATCGCCTGATGGAACGCCGGTGCCAGGGGTGCGCCCTGTCCGCCAGCCTGTATATCGGCGCTTCTGAAATCAGAGATAACATCAATGCCGGTTAATTCCGCCAGTTTGCCAGCATTGCCGATCTGTAGCGAAAAAGGTTCTGCTATATCGGGCCGGTGGCGAATAGTCTGGCCATGATTGCCGATGGCAGAGACATCCTGAGCTTTATATTGACTTTCTTTCAGCAAATTAAAGCAGGCGTCAGCAAAGACTTCTGCGGCTTGCATATCCAGGTCATTCAGTGAGTTCAGTTCATTATCCGGAAGCTCACGCGCATCAATCAAAGCCTGCTGAACAAGCCCGGGCCATGGCTGACTATAATGCCTGAGTAGTTTTGGTCGGGTGGCTGAAAAGTCCACCAGTACTGCATCAATGCCATCCATACTGGTACCAGACATCAAACCGATAAACAGTTCATCTGATGCAGTATTCATGGCAGGTGTCTGCTTTTTATTGGTTGATGCTGGTATCAGCCAGGGCAACTTGCTGGGTGCGAGTCAATAAATCCAGTTGAGCAAATAAAGGGCTGGTTGATAATTCAAAGTCAGCCATATAGCGTGAAGGTACCGGGTTGGATACCGGCAGCTTGACCGTTAGCGGGTTTCTGTGGCTGCCGTTAACCCGGAACTCGTAATGCAGGTGTGGGCCTGTGGCTAATCCCGAGCTGCCAACATAGGCGATGGTTTGTCCCTGTGTTACTTTTGAGCCGACTTTCAGCTTGCGGTTATAGGTTTTTAAATGCGCGTACAGTGTGGAGTATTTGCTGCCATGCTGGATAATCATGACTTTACCGTACCCGCCTTTTTTGCCTTTGAAGATCACTTTTCCATCACCGGCCGAGTGGACAGGGGTGCCTCGTTTTGCAGCATAGTCGACCCCTTTGTGCGAGCGGAACTTATGCAGGATAGGGTGGTAACGGTTTACCGTAAAACGCGAACTTATGCGGGTAAAATTAACCGGTGTGCGTAAAAAAGCCTTGCGCATACTCTTGCCGTCAGGGGTAAAGTATTCACTTCGGTTGTTTTGCGGGTTGGTGTAACGAACAGCACGGTATGCCTTACCGTTATTAATAAATTCAGCTGCCAGAATATTGCCGTCAGATATTTTTTCACCATCACGATACAGCTCTTCGTAAAGTACAGTAAAACGGTCGCCCTTGCGGATATCCAGCACAAAATCAATGTCCCAGCCAAAAATATTGGCCAGTTCCATAATCACATTTTGTGAAATACCGGATTTTTGTGCTGCCAGAAATAATGATGAATCGATGACGCCACTGGCATGGGTGTGGCGGGTTTCAATTTCGTGGTTATATGTTTTGGCAATAAGTGCGCCCTGTTCACGTTCAACCATTAAATAGGATTTGTGGTCAATATCATAACGCAGTGCCTGCAACTGGCCTTTGTCATCACTTAACACGCGAATAGTATCTTTCGGGAATATGCGGCGAAGTGTTTTTACTTCATCACCGGATTTCATCAGTTCATCAAGTTGCTGTGGTTTAATGCCTGCACGTTTAAACAGGCGAGCCAGGTTGTCGCCGGGCTTGACGATGAACTCACGCCATTTTTTTGAATTCAGATTATTGGCTTGGTCGATAATTTTCTGCCGGGCCTGTAGTTCAGGCAGGCTGAGGCTGAAGCTTTCACGAGCCAGATCATCGGCGGTCGTGGCTACGGGCTCAAATGCCGGCAATGCTGTTGCTGTATCGACAGTGAGCTCACTGTTGTTCTGTACCGATCCGGTATTGGTGTTGGCAACCACCGCGCCGATACCGGCAAAGGTGATGACCAGCAGTGTCCAGCGCAGGCGGACATAGCCTTTTTGGTGAGAATGTTGTTGGCTTGAGCGAAAATCTTTACTAATCAATGACATTGGCGTTAGTTATTTGGCGATAATATATATTTGAATGTAGTCGTAAAACACGGCATGGTCAATGAAAATGCCGGTAAAATTTACAGTTTTTCTATAAATAATCCATAATTTATACAGGTATTTATCTATATAGCTAAGGAGTAGTTGAGAAACTGTTAAAGCGCAGGTATCTTATACACATTTTTCTCTGGAAGCCAGTCATGAAACCAATAGAACAACAACTCGAAATAATTGCGCGTGGAGCCGATGAAATCCTCGTGGAAAAAGAACTGGTAGCCAAATTAAAAGAAGGTCGACCACTGCGAATTAAGGCTGGTTTTGACCCGACGGCACCTGATTTACATTTAGGGCATACCGTATTAATTAATAAATTACGCCAGTTTCAGGATTTAGGTCATGAGATTTTGTTTCTGATCGGCGACTTTACCGGCATGATCGGCGATCCTACAGGGAAATCGACGACGCGGCCACCATTGACACAGGCTGATGTCGAGCAGAATGCGGAGACCTATCAGCAGCAGATTTTCAAAATTCTGGACCGGGAAAAAACCACCGTGGTGTTCAATTCAGACTGGATGAACAAGATGAGTAGCGCAGACATGATCAAGCTGGCAGCCAGTAGTACCGTGGCCCGTATGCTGGAACGTGATGATTTCAGTAAGCGCTACAAAGGCGGTCAGTCGATCGCTATTCATGAGTTTTTATATCCATTGATTCAGGGATACGACTCTGTTGAGATGCAGGCTGATGTGGAACTGGGTGGCACCGATCAGAAATTTAACCTGTTAATGGGTCGCCAGTTGCAGGAGCAACATGGCCAGAAACCACAATGTGTACTCACTATGCCTATTCTGGAAGGTCTGGATGGTGTACAGAAAATGTCTAAATCACTGAATAACTATATTGCTATTGCTGATGCGCCAAAAGATATGTTCGGTAAAATCATGTCTATTTCCGATGATCTGATGTGGCGTTATTTTGAACTATTGAGCTTCCGTCCGATGAGTGAAGTCGAAAGTTTTAAAGATGAGATACAGCAGGGTAAGAATCCGCGTGATATCAAATTTTTACTGGCCGAAGAAATTATTACACGTTTTCATAGTGAGGCAGAAGCTACTGCTGCACGTGAAGGGTTTATTGCGCAATTTGCTAAAAACAGAATTCCGGATGATATTCCTGAACTGAGTTTTGATGCTCCGGAAGAAGGTTATGCGATTGCGAATCTGTTAAAAGATGCCGGTTTATGTTCCAGTACCAGTGATGCCATGCGCATGATTGTGCAGGGAGCGGCAAAAATTGACGGTGAAAAAATTGCGGATAAATCAGTAAAAATTCAGAAAGGCAGCGCTGGCATTTTTCAGGTGGGTAAACGAAAATTTGCAAAAATCAGTGTTAACTGACGCTGTCTTCGCATCGGTTGCCTGAATTTCCAAAGCTGGCACGTTAAGTCAGTTATTATTTCAACGACCGTTACTGAGTCTTAAGAGAAGTTGTAAGTTTAAAAACGTTAAAGCAAAAGATGTTTGTTAAAAAGAAGGTTATCCAGCTTTTAACTTGTTACTTATAACTTACAACTTCTTTTCCTGCCCGGTCCGGGTTATTCACTATCGTAGTGCTTTATCTTCCGAAAATTTTTTGAATCTTTTGTATTGAAATATCAAAACTTGATTTTATAAAGCAGCCTATTTCATTACAGATAAATTTAAGAATATCCATTTCTTTCTCCCTGTTGTGTTGATCGTGTTCTTAATTATTGCGAGCCTTCCTTCTGGCAAAAAAATTTTAACAATAATGTAATAAATCCGGCAATTTATTACTGTCAGACAGATGGTGATACTGCTGTAGGTTAATTCTGACAAATATGTTGAGCATGGCTGTTGAGAAGTCGTTAAGGTTGTTAATCTAAACGCCTTTCGCCAGTAATAATAATGGGCTGTGTTTTTATTGGAAGCGTCATGATTTTTTACAAGTGTACGGTGTTGAAATCATGTAATTTTTTTAAGTTATTGTATTTAAAGATATATATTATGATGGCACGAGCAATGCATAAGTATTTATCAGGTTGAAAGATGGTTTAAGCACCATGTTTTGTTCAGCCTGTTTTAGGGTGTCTTTTATCATTAATTTCAATTGACAGGTAATATAATGAAAAAAATAATAATGCTTGCAGTTACACTTTTATGTACAACATCGGTTTCCGCTACTGTTCTGTTTAGTGAGAGCTTTGAGACAGACCTGAGTCTCTGGGTCGGTAAAGACGGAGGTTCTCATCAGGGGGCTATTGTTAGTGATCCACTACAGTCAGATAACGCATTAACCTTTACCGGCTTGAATTCCGGCGGCGATATCTTTACCTCGAGTACTTTCTTTTCCAGCTCGACTGGAAATTACACTTTGTCGTATGACTATCTTGGTACGTGTTCAACGAATGATTGTGGTGGTTTTGTCGGTTTCAGTTATGGCCTTCCCGGTTCACATGTATGGTTGGCCGGCACATCAACCGTTTCAGGTGCCGCCGATATTAATATTGATGACGGGGTGTGGAATCGTGTAGAAATATCTTTTAATGCGGGAATGTCACCTATACGTTTGATGTTTGAAGACTTCGCTGGCTCTGGCGGTATTGCCGGTGATGTTTTCTTTGATAACATCAAGTTAACCGATGGGATGATTGATGTGCCTGAGCCATCCGTGCTGGCGTTGCTGACAATGGGTATGCTGGCTCTGGGGTTTCGCGCAGTCGCCAGGTAAAAACTGTTTTTGCCGCAAAGTGCGTAAAGAAAAACACGATGAAACTGCCTGATGGTCAGGGTGGAAGTCTGTAAGTTGCTTTTCTCTTTATGCTCTTTATACCCGGTTTGTTTGATGCCTGAGCAGACTGTTACTGATTCAGCTTGTCCAGTTTTGCCCAGGTATCACGCAGGGTAACGGTGCGATTGAAAGTCAGTGTTTCTGTCTGGCGGTCTTTAACAAAATAACCGGTACGTTCAAACTGATAATGCAGGTCAGTGCTGGCATCGGCAAGGGATGCTTCCAGTTTGCAGTTAGTCAGCACGGTTAATGACTCCGGGTTTAAATGTTCGGTAATATCATCGCTGGCGGCGGGATTGGGATGCGTGAACAGGCGGTCATATAAATTAACACTGGCATCAATAGCATGTTCGGCAGATACCCAGTGGATGGTGCCTTTTACTTTTCTGCCATCAGGTGACGAACCGCCTCTGGTTTCGGGGTCGTACCGGCAGATTAACTCAATAATTTCACCGTTGTCATCTTTCACAACGTCTGTACAGGTGATGTAATAAGCATAGCGTAGACGGACCTCTCTGCCGATGGACAGGCGGAAGAATTTTTTTGGCGCGTCTTCCAGAAAGTCATCACGTTCAATATAAATAACTTTGCTGAAGGTGATCGGCCTTGTGCCCATTTCCAGTTTTTGCGGATGATTTTTAGCGCTTAATTCTTCGTGCTGATTTTCAGGGTAGTTTTCGATGGTGACTTTTAGTGGATTTAACACGCCCATGACACGAATAGCGTGTTCGTTCAGATCTTCACGGACACTGTTTTCCAGTACCGCCATTTCGATAAAGCTGTCTTTTTTGGTCACCCCGATCCGGTCACAGAAGTCACGAATGGATGCCGCTGTATAACCGCGCCGGCGCAGGCCGGAAATAGTCGGCATGCGCGGGTCGTCCCAGCCGCTGACGTGGTTGTCAGTGACCAGCTGGTTGAGTTTACGTTTACTGGTAATGGTGTATTTAAGCTGCAGTCTGGCAAATTCAATTTGCTGTGGATGGCAGGGGGTTTTAACTTCGTCCAGTACCCAGTCGTATAACGGGCGGTGGTCCTCAAATTCAAGTGTGCATAATGAATGAGTAATATTTTCGATGGCATCAGAAATGCAGTGAGTGTAATCGTACATCGGGTAAATGGGCCATTCATCACCGGTGCGCTGGTGGTGGGCTTTTTTGATACGATAGAGCGCCGGGTCGCGCATATTAATATTGGGCGATGCCATATCAATTTTGGCGCGTAGCAGGTATTTACCATCCTCAAACTCGCCGGCACGCATGCGTGCAAACAGGTCCAGATTCTCTGCAACACTGCGGTTTCGGTCAGGGCTTTCTTTACCGGCTTCGGTCAGGCTGCCGCGATATTCACGGATTTGTTCCGCACTGAGGGAGTCGACATAAGCTTTTCCCTGTTTGATCAGTTCAACCGCATAATCATAGAGTTGCTGGAAATAATCCGAGGAATAGTAGAGACCATGCCATTCAAAGCCCAGCCACTTCACATCATCAATAATGGCATTGACGTACTCCAGCTCTTCTTTTTCCGGGTTGGTGTCATCGAAACGTAAATGGCACTGACCATTGAAATCCTGTGCAATACCAAAGTTGAGACAGATCGATTTTGCATGGCCGATATGGAGGTAACCATTGGGTTCCGGGGGAAAGCGGGTGAGTACGGTTTTATGTTTGCCTGAATCCAGATCGTTTTGAATGATGTTGCGAATAAAATTTGTTGGGCTGGTAGTTTCGGTTTCAGCTGGCATGGTGTGGCTCTGCTTTTTAGTGAATAAATCAGCGGCGTATTCTAACGCTGAAATCACTTTTTTGCTGAGATTTTATTATCAGATACCCGGCTGTTTACCCGTAGTGGGACGGTAAGCAGCCGGATATCGGTGTTAATGCCGAATTTTTGTACGAGATTAGTTGTTAATAATGATTTCGGCTGAATACTGGCTTTCACGATTATCATTGTCGTAGCAGGTCATAACCAGGTAATAAGCCTGGCCGGCAGGCATATTATGAAAGAGGTATTCAGTCGCAGAGCTATCGTTAATATCCAGGACATTCTGGTAGTCGCCGCTGGTTGTGCCGTAATAAATTTTATAACCGGAAATTTGTGACAGTGATATTGATGTGGTGTCTTCACGGGTAGCTGGCGCTGTCCAGGAGAGACCGATATCCATGCTGTTGATAGTGATGGTCACCGGATGGGTGCTACCGTCAACGCTGCTGACGGTCAGAGCTTCTGTTAATGAGGCACCATTGATCAGTGCCTTGATGTCGGCCTGATCATTGTTGGCGGAATAGCTCCAGTTGCCGTCAGTATCTATGGAAAGGGTGCCGTAGACACCGTTGATATCTAGCGCCATAAAAGCAGCTTCATTGCTGTCGTTATCGGTAATATCCAGTTTGCCGGTGGTGATTAACAGGTTACTACCGGTAGTAGTATTGTCTTCGGTAATACTGCCGGTATCTATCCCGGTAATGATGGCTGCATCGTTAGTACCGGTAACCGTGATCGTTATTACATGTTCAGTACCGTCTGTACTGCGGATGGTTAAGCTCTCCGTTAATTCAATACCAGCCCCCAGGCTTTGAATAATAGATTGACTGTTATCAGCAGAATAATTCCAGTTGCCGACATCATCAATGGAAAGATTACCGTATATTCCGTTGACATCTAATGCTTCAAATGCCGCATCACCGCTGTCATTATCAATGATGTTCAGTGTGCCTGAACTGACTAACAGATTGCTGCCGGTAGTGGTGTTGTCTTCGATGACATTGCCGGTATCAACACCGCTAATAATAGCAGCATCATCGGCACCGTTAAGCGTAATGGTGATGGTGTGTCCGGTACTGTCGATACTGCTGACAATAAAATTATCCGTTAATGTTGAACCGCTGCGAAGACCCTGAATATCAGTCTGCTCGTTACTGGCAGAATATGTCCAGTTGCCGGCATCGTCAATGGCAAGGTTGCCATAGCTGCCGGTAGTATCGATTGCCTTAAAGGCGCTTTCAGCGGTGTCTTTATCAGTGATATCAAGTTTACCGCTGATTTCTAACCGGGCATCAGGGGTCAGGTTTAAATCTTCGGTAACACTGCCGGTGTCGTCGCCGCTGATGATGGCGGCATCGTTAACACCGCTGATAGTAATACTAATGCTGTGTGAATCACCACCCGCGCTGCGGATGTTTATGTTTTCCAGCAGAATGGACTGGCTGGTCAGAGCCTGAATAGAAGTATGGTTATTATTGGCTGAATAGTTCCAGTTGCCGGCAGCATCGAGGGTAAGCTGGCCATACGCGCCGTTGGTTGTGGTCGCAGTAAAAGCAGCTTCACCGTTGTCCCGGTCGCTGATGTCCAGTTTACCTGTAACGATTAACTGGTTACCAGTGCCGCCGGCGAGGTTGTCTTCCGTGATACTGCCGGTGCTTATACCGCTGATGATGGCGGCATCATCAGCGCCGTGAATGGTAATCGTAATGTTATAAGGTACACCACTGGTACTGCTGACAGTCATGTTTTCTGTCAGTATTGTGCCGTTGCCCAGTGACTGGATGGCATCAAGACTATTATCGGCAGAATAGCGCCAGTTGCCGGCAGCATCAATCGCAAGGCTGCCATACGTGCCGACCGTTGTGGTAGCAGTAAAAGCAGCTTCCCCGGCATCGTTATCAACAATATCAAGTTTGCCTGATGTGGTTAACTGATTGCTGTCCGCAGAGAGGTTGTCTTCGGTGATGCTGCCGGTATTGACGCCGCTGATGAAGGCAGTATCATCGATACCGTGGATGGTAATGGTAATGTTATAAGGTTCACCGCTGGCGCTGCTGATGGTTAGATTATCTGTCAATGTTGAGCCGTTACTCAGTGTTTGAATAGCGGCCTGGTTATTGCTGGCAGAATAATTCCAGTTGCCGGCAGCATCAATGCTAAGGCTGCCATACGTACCGTCTGTGGTAGCTGCGGCAAAAGCAGCTTCTCCGGCATCGTTATCGGTGATATCAAGTTTGCCTGATGTTATTAACTGATCGCCGCTTCCGGAGAGATTATCTTCGGTGATACTGCCGGTATTATTGCCGCTAATGATTGAACTATCATTGGTACCGACGAGCGGGATGGTTACCATGCTTTCAGTGCCATCAATACTATTGACGGTCAGCTTGTCGATTAACTCGTCACCACTGGCGAGGCTTTGAATTTGCGTCTGACTGTTATTGGCGAAATAACTCCAGTTGCCAGCGCTGTCAATAGCCAGGCTGCCATAGGTCCCCGTTGTTTCTGCTGCTTTGAAGGTGGCTTCATTGCTATTCTGGTCGGTGATTTCCAGTTTACCGCTGGCAACTAAAAAATCATTCGCATCCGGGTTGACATCTTCTGTGACACTGCCGGTATTAATACCACTGATAATGGCCGGATTGTTGGTATCCGTTGCCTGCTCGGCATCGGCAACATCATTGGTACATGACGATAATGGCAATAATATGGATAAAACAGCCAGCAGTGATGTAGACGGGTTTTGGGTCAAGGGAAAAAAATTCATCGGTAATGTCCAGAAAACAGATGGTTTAATAAGGTATTTTTGCAATTAAAGCGATATGACACGAGTATGGCTAAAGCATACCGGTTAAAGCGTTTAAGGTGATTTGAGTATTTGAGCAGTGACTTTTAACGATGTCCTTGCGTTATGTATCATTCCCTTTTGATACCTTTTCGCTGCGGGCGATTAGAGGTATTTTGATATTTGTACAAAGAATAGTTCGTATTTCAACTAAAGTGTCAATATTTCAACAAATAATTTTAAAATTGTTCACAATAATATAATTATCAGGGTTAATAGCGATTATTATACAGCTGTTTTTCTGTCACGAGCTTTTTAGTTGCCATAAAAATGACAGTTATTATATTCTGGAGCTGGTAGAAGTTGTCGCTGGCCATCATTTTTGTTGAGTTTATAAATGACACTCTGCTTATTATTGGCTGAGTAGCTCCAGCTGTCGCTGACTTCCTTCTCATTAAAGGCCGCATCGCTGCTGTTCTGGTCAGCGATGTCTAATTTACCACCTGTTTCCGGTACATTGTAAGTATCAGGTATCGTCTGTACTCGAATGCCGCTTCCATGCGGCATACGGTCTTAGCAGGCACTCGTAATGCATGTCTCTAAAAATTTAGATGGCAGCAATATTATTAACTGCATCTTTCTATATTACGAACAACGATCAGCATTCCAGCAAAACGCCGGTATTGCCGGATGAGATATGATTTTTATTACTGATTTTTTGTGATTTTCGAGGTTAGTCTCTGCAATAATGAAGTAAAGTTGAAATACAGTGATGTGAGTGATGCAGTAACTGCGGTAATATAAGGCTTTAATTTATAGGGTGAATTTCCATGCTGTCCCGTTAACCATGAGAGGCATGGATTACAGTCTCAGCAAAAGCCTGTAATCCATGTCTCGGGCTCTGTGGGCAGCTCAAACCATTATCTATGAGACATCTCAGAGCAATGGTATGTAAGTTAACGGGGCAGCAATGGGTGCCTTTATATTGTTTCTATAATGATAAAATGTGCGCTAAAGGTGTACGGGAATGATCCGAGCAGGCAATGGATAAAGCATTACAGGCAGAAGCGCTGAAAGCGGTTGTCGATGAACAGTGTTGCTTAACCATGGATGTTGTTGTTCATGAGTCCATTGCTTCGACGAACAGCTGGTCCTTACAGCAAATAAAAGCGGGGAAGAATCCGCCTTTTGCCTGTTTTGCAGAAGCGCAGACGCAGGGACAAGGGCGGCGTGGCAAGCACTGGTTGACACCGCCTTATGCCAATATCGCGATGAGTCTGGCATGGTCCTTTTCCGTTGCAGACTATTCGGCTTTGCATCTGCTGTCTTTATCGGTAGCGTTGGCGGTGGCAGAAACACTGGAGAGTTTTGCTATGCAGCAGGTTCAGATTAAATGGCCCAATGATGTATATGTAAACGGAAAAAAAATTTCCGGTATCCTGATAGAAGTGCGCAGCAGCAATGTGGCGTCCACTACCGGGCGAGCAAAAGAAGATCGGCCGGTGGCGGTGGTGATAGGTGTCGGTTTGAATTATGACATGACAGAATTGGTACCGGGCGAACTGTTAACCCCGGCAGCGTTTACCGATATCCGGCAACAGTGTGCAATACAAAACCTGCAGAAATTACCGCAGCGGGCAGAAGTGACGGCAAAACTGTTGTGTAATGTTATTAATGTTTGTCAGCATTTTCGGTTTAATGCAAAACAAAATCTACACAAATTTCGCGAGCACTATGATTATTGCAAACAAAAAAAAGTTGAGATTATTCTGGATGATAAAAAAGTGTTGAATGGTATTGCGCAAGGCATTACTGACCAGGCGGAGTTACTGGTATCAGTGGATGGAGTGTTACATGTTTTTAACAGTGCCGAGGTCAGTGTAAAAGCCGGTCTGTAGCAATGCGGGCGCTATTAAGCAAAGATAAATCATGATATTAACAGTGGATATTGGTAACAGCCGGATTAAATGGGCGTCATGGCTGGCAGAAACAATAGTTGCCCGTGGTGTGCTTGCCTACGACGCAAAAAAAATGGCAGGTGTTTTTGATCAGTTATTTTATACGGTAGAAAAACCAGACAATGTGTTTGCCCTGTGTGTTGCCGGTGATGAAATGCAGCGCGCGTTGAGTGAGTGGGTGAAGCAGAACTGGCAGCTGAATGTTGTGTTTTTAACAACCGGAAAAACATACAAAGATATTAAAAATGCTTATGCTGATCCCGGGCGGCACGGTGTCGACCGTTGGGCGGCCATGGTTGCTGCGCATCAGAGTGAGCCGGCGTTGTCACTGTGTGTTATTAGTGCGGGAACAGCAATTACATTTGATTTAATAGAAAAAAATGGGCAGCATTTGGGTGGCTATATCCTGCCATCCTATATGACGATGCATAAAGCATTGTTGTGTGAAACCTCAAATCTGGAATTGACACCGGATACGGATATGCAGCAACAGGGGATTCCTGATAATACAGATGACGCTGTGAATCAGGGGCTGCATAAATTGTTGCAGGCAGGGATACGTGAGATTTGCCAGCATGCGGTTGCTCATCTGGATGCGCCGGTGCGGATAATTCTTACTGGCGGTTTTGCTAAAACAATATTAAGTTATCCGGATATGCCGGCAATGCAACACAAGCCTGATCTGGTGATGCAGGGTTTGTATAACATAATAAAACGACGGTAAAGCGGTCATTCTATTAGCGGATTCTATTATGCGTTGGATTTTTCTTTTTGTGCTTTTTTTAAACCTGGCCTATATTGCCTGGGAAGTGAACCGGCCGTCTGTTGAATCGTACTCAGGTGTGCTGGCGCTTAAAAATGTGCAGTCGATAGTGCTGTTAAGTGAGTTAAATCAAGTTCAGAAAACAGCATTAAATGAGAGTGGGAATGTGGCGCAGACTGTTTCATTGCATGGTAGCGATGAACCGGCTGGCTCTGTGCCTGAAAAAGACAGGCCGACAGGTAATAAATCGCTAGAAGTTGAGTCGCTTGCTGTTGAGCCGGCAGTGCCTGCCACTTCGACGCTGGCCTTAAACGCGCAGGATTCACTGCAGGCTGAAAAGGGTGATAATGAAGCTGAGGCTGTTTTGCTTTCTTCGTCACCGGCTCGCAACCGGCAAAAAACGATAGTGGATGAAAAATGTTATACCATGGGACCGTTTCGTGATCTTGAAGTGTTGCGTAGTTTGATGCGTGAAATTAAAGCTTATGTGGTTGCAACAGATTTTCACGGGCGAGAAGTGAAAGAGCAGTCGTTATACTGGGTTTATATTAAACCGGAAAAAAATCGTAAAGCAGCGATTGCCACCGGTAAACGTTTAAAAGCAAAAAAAATAAAAGATTTTTACGTTATTCGTGAAGGTGAGCAGATTCATGGAGTTTCACTGGGGTATTTCAGAAATAAAAACGGGGCGCAAGGGCTGGTCAGTAAAGTAAAAAAACTTGGTTTTGATGTGGTACTGGAGCCGGTATTTAAAACCTATACAGTGTATTGGCTTGATTACCGGATGAACGGTGATGTGGAAATTCCGCAAACGATTATTGATAAATACCTGCAGGTGGCAGAAAAAGACAAAATCACCCGGCTTGATCGCCTTTGTGCATTATGATGGTTAGCAAAAAAGGCTGATTGAAAGTAAAAATACCGGTTAAATTGTCAATAGCAGCACCTAAATTAAAAAAAACATCTTATTTATCTTAAATTGTATTGCTTTCGACGGGTTTGTTCCATAGAATTGCGCCCCTTGCCGGTGTAGCTCAGTTGGTAGAGCGCCTCACTTGTAATGAGGATGTCGTGGGTTCAACTCCTGTCACCGGCTCCATATAATTGCTGCCCATAGCCCCGATAAGATTGAAAGCGGAGCTGTGGGCGTTTTTATTCTGCGGCTTTGTTGTTGATTGGCTTTAGGCGCAGAAAAAGCGGTCATTGCACAGAAATAAGCAGGACTAAAAAATATTTGCCGTATCAGCGCGTTACAGTTGACAGTTGCGCTAATCTCAAGCAAAATATGCGGCTTGATTTTTGGAGGGGTTCCCGAGCGGTCAAAGGGGGCAGATTGTAAATCTGCTGGTTCTACCTTCGGAGGTTCAAATCCTCCCCCCTCCACCATAAGTAAAGAACAGGTGCTGGCAAGGAAAAGCTGGCCTTGCAGCGGGTAGGCTTTCTCAGGCAGGGAGGGTTTGAACCGATAGAGGCTCAACAAAATTGCCGGGAGCAATTTTGAACAGTGCGTTGTTTTGCGCTGGCCCGAAGGGTGGAGGGCATGGATGCCCGGAGTAATCCTCCCCTCCACCATATTAAAGTTTTAAGTTGGCAGTTTTGTGTTTACGGCCTGCATGTTTATGATCGTTGACAGTCGATGGTTGGTGGATTGTGAAACAACTGCCAGCTGTCGACTGCCAGCTTGATGCTTGAAAAATGCGGGTGTAGTTCAATGGTAGAACTTCAGCCTTCCAAGCTGAATACGTGGGTTCGATTCCCATCACCCGCTCCATATTTGCGTGCCGGTAAGCCGGATACGCACAACAGGTGGGCTGAACTGGGTGTGTTGAATGTAGTGGGCCAGTTTGTGCAGGAAAGAGTTTTGGCTCATATAGCTCAGTCGGTAGAGCACTTCCTTGGTAAGGAAGAGGTCACCGGTTCAAATCCGGTTATGAGCTCCAGTTTTTTAGTTGTAAGTTTTGTAGAGAACGGTGTGTATCGCAGGTCTTTATGCCCTGCGATGACACGTGAAACGCCAGGTGCAATGTTCTCGAGATAATTTGTTGTTAATTTAGATTAATACCTTCGGGGGAGACGCTAGACATGTCTAAGGAAAAGTTTGAAAGAACCAAGCCACATGTAAACGTAGGCACAATTGGTCACGTAGACCACGGTAAAACCACACTGACAGCAGCGATGACGAAAGTTATGGCGGAAGCGCAGGGCGGTGAAGTGAAAGCCT
>JAJRUQ010000107.1 GCA_024277705.1 Gammaproteobacteria bacterium | reverse complement strand
GAAAGTTCTTGCCCTGTCCGCTGGAGGGACTGGCATGGCTCCAGCTCAATTTGTAAATCCAGTCTTTATCCATGGTGGAGTAAGCCAGTGTTGCTGAGGCTGAATTCTTTTCCATTTCACTACTGAAATAACTACGCCCGTCAATGGTGCCAGCATCTTCCTGCAGGTGCGAATATGCCAGACTGAAGGTCATGGTATCCATATTATCCAGAAACACAGTATATCCCAGCGTTGCTGTACCCAACATTCTGTCACCCAGCTGCTTGCTGTATGGCTCTACGTAATTACCGTATTCACGATTCACGCTACGCTGCAGATAACGGCCATAGGAAAACAGCACTGAGGCGTTCCACGGGTAGATGGTTTTATCAATCAGGATGTTACCGTCAAGCCGGTAGAAGCCCCGGCCGGTAATATCAAAACTGTTCACCACATTATCGTACGGTGAGATACCGGTGGGCACGGTCAATGCAACACCGTAATAAATTGCCGGCACCAGGTCTTTCCAGTCGCGTATTTTCCAGACACACTTGATACCATCGAAGGCTTCATAAGTCAGACCCAGAGTCATATCCCCCAGGCCTCGGGTATTTGAAGATAGCCCGGTGTACTGATTACTGTTCCAGACATAAGGCATCACTACCGCTGTCTGCCAGCGCGAACCCAGCCGCTGTGCATAACCCAGATTCAAACGATACTGGTTCAGGTCGGTATTCGGCGGGTCGTTGCGGTAATCACCGTTACTGTCCCAGTAGCCGTTATACGACTCTATATCAAATGAAACATCCAGCATCGAACGGGAAAACTTGGGCAGCAGCAGCGATGTCGCTGAGCCGCCACCACAACAGGATGCTGCCCATAACGCTGGCGAAGAAAAACAGATGATTCCGGTAGCAAGGAATATCCCGGTACGCGATAACATCAACTAATCACATCATGCCGGGTGTTAGCGTGAATGTGGCATTACTGCCATCAGCGGTTCCATCCGAGGTCTTTGTTTCACCATTGACTGACAGCGCAACTTCTACCGTGTTGGCTACACCTTTGTTCAAAGCCAGCTCAACAGACCAGGTACCATCAGCGTTATCAACAGCTGCAAGCGGTGCTCCGGAATTGGCGGTGACATTAACAGTAATACTGCTGATAGGCAGCGGCTCGCCCCCCATGCCGGACTGCAATGTATTATTGTTAATCACAGCGGGAAAGTTCATCATATCTTCTTTGGCGGCAATAAACAGGGTCAACGTGTATGGCCCTGTTCCTGTCAGGTTGTCCTTGAAGATATAATAATTACGGTTTTCATCCATACCCATCATGTCCTTGATAACATCCGCCTGACCTTTAAGTTTTACTGACACCGTATCCCCCATGGCCATCATCACCTGCGGGTAAAAAGTCACGGATTCAGTCATCGTCGGCATCACTTTTAATTCCCAGTAACCCATAGACATGCCGTTACTCATGCTGGACGCCATCAAATAATAAACCGTGCAATCATATTCACCCGCTGTTGTGCTTTCCGTACAATCCGTATTCGGTGAACTGTGCTTCATGCCGGAGCCCATATGCATCATTGGCATTAAACCCGGAGACAGACCAGAAACTGCACCATTATCATCACTGATACGCAGTTTAAAAGAGGTTTTACCTTCCATTGCAGTCATCATACCGGGCACATATTCGATTTTATAAGAAGCGCTTAATGCCTCTGTGGCAAAAACCGGTACTCCAATCCTGTCATTAGCAAGGCCGGTTTTATTATTTGCACTGCTGTGAAATGCGATCAGCGCCTGAGAAAAACGATTACGAATATCCGTCGGCATCATCATGGCTGCGTTAATAGCAACCACACCTGCACTGTTTTTACCGTCCAGTACGCCATCGGTAAGGTCTTCTGCCAACGAGTTAAGCAGCTCAAACTGTTTGTCAGCGGCCAGACCCAAATCCGCGGTTAACTGACTAAATGAAGCTGCCCGCAAACCTGCAAGCAGTGCGCTTTCAGCAGCGCCATCAGCCGGGCCGGTTGCATCTGCCGGTGCCACGCTGGTATCCGCATCAAAACCAAAGGCATTTTTAAAATCATCTTTTGCCTGCGCCAGTGTCTGACCGTATTGTGTTACCAGTTGATAGACAATGGTTGATGCCGGGGTTAAATGCACCGTGTCATCAGTGCCGATGGCAGCGGCATCAAGTATCGCCATCAGGTTGCCAGCCTTGCTGGGCATGCCACTGGCTTCATCCGTATAACTGCCACCGGTAGACTCAAACATCAGCGTTTCTGACAAAGACGTAACGGGGATAGCAATGTTGTAGCCACCATCGTCAGTCGTAACCACCGGCCCGGCAATAGTATTTCCGGCCCGGTCTTTTACCGTCAGGCTTGCACCGGCAACAGGTGCTGCGATCACAGTGCCGCTAACCGTTCTTGTATTTACAGCATTACCATCACTGCCGCTGCTACAGGCAACCAGCAAACTGGCCATTGATGCCAGCATAAAAGATATTACTAAACCGGATCGGTGTTTAAGGTACATATACAATCTCCAAATAAATAATGAGGCGCTTAGCAGAATTTTTTAAATTCGAGCTTGTAGTTTAGAGATTCAAAATGTGGCTGGGAATGTGACATAATGTCGCAGCCAGGTTTTCAGCGGATTAGAAAGGGATATTTTTTTGTGCATGGACACAACAGTCCGCATAAAAGACAAAGATTTACGGCAACAGATATTTTAATCGAAATCCTTCATTACTCTAATGAAAAACTGATTACCTGATTTCTGCGAGTGCCTGTTCCATCATATGCAAAGCCGGCCCGCTTGCTTAATATGGGAAATGATTGATTGCTAATGCTACATAAGATCTTACCTGAAAAGACAATACTTTTTTTCTTGTCCACAGAGTTATCCATGTTTACCCTTTTACAGTACGTCTTCGATAAACCAGGCAGAAAAGGCATGCCGCCCCGGTAACCCCGATTTTTTATAAATGGAGGATGCCTGCTGACGGACGGTTTTTTCCAGTGTTTCACGTATGGCAGCAATTTCTTTCAGGCTGAGGCCTTTTAATAATAACCAGCCGACATCCCTTTCACTGCCGGTGAGTTGCCAGTCATCAAATTGCTGAGCAATGACCTGGCTTAGATTCGTTTTTGCCTCCAGTACATATTTTGCCGGTTGCTGTTGCGGTTTGCGGCGGCAGGCTAGTTCATTGCGTAATGACACTATTTCTTTGGTCTGGCGACGGATATCAAACAGTAGCCAGCCCAGAGCGATGAAAGAGAGGGCAAAAACAGTTGTTTCCTGTGCCACATGGTTAAAATCTGTACCTTCGCCAAGGTCGGTCATCAGGTCAATACCGGTGGCGAAAAGTAGCAGAAAAAAAATGAGCATTAAATAATATTCTTTGGCTTGAATGTTAAACACGGATGTTTTCCTCTGAATGAGCGTGCCCGGGCAGCGCTGCTTAAGTTGTTAATGGTATCGGACATATGCCGGATAAGAAACCTTTTGCGACATATGCCCGATGATTTAATAATGATTATTCGTACAATGAGCGAACATCATCTTTATTGGAGCAAGCGAATGAAAAAAGAAATCAATGTCTGGGATCCGTTAGTGCGGATATTTCACTGGAGTCTGGTACTGGCCTTTAGCGTGGCTTATCTTAGTGGTGAGGAAGAAAGTGATATCCATATTTATTCGGGTTACATTATATTGGGTCTGCTTGTTTTCAGGTTGCTATGGGGTTTTGTTGGCACGCGATATGCGCGTTTTAGTGATTTTATTTATTCACCACGGGCGATTCTTCAATACAGCAAAGATTTGATTTCCGGCAGTCCAAAACACTATATCGGTCACAATCCGGCAGGTGCTGCGATGATTTTTGCGTTGTTGTTAAGCCTGGTCGTTGTCACCTACAGTGGTCTAAAGGTTTACGCCATTGAAGAAGGCGCCGGTCCGCTGGCGCAACAGTCAACAGGCTCTGCTTTTATAAAATCAGCTTATGCCGATGATGATGACGACGATGATGAATATCGGGAGCATGGTAAGGCGTATAGAGAACATGATGAGCATGAACATGAAGCGGATGAAGACGATGATGAAGATGAGGATGAAGAGGAATTCTGGGAAGAAATTCACGAGGCATCCGCTAATTTTGTGCTGTTCCTGGTGGCGCTTCATATTGCCGGTGTGTTTGTCGCCGGCAGGATGCATGATGAAAAGCTGATTAAAGCCATGATTACCGGTAAGAAAACCGTTGAGTAATAGAAGAAAATTCAGGTATCGCTCAGCATCATCATGTATTGTTATCTGGATGTTGTTGTAATAAAAGGCTCTGAAGGTTTAGCGACTGATTAATTTATTGACTTGTATCGAAACATGAGGCATGTTTTGTTTTACAGTAGTTGAAATGACGTTTACCTGAAGGGCGTTGAATGACGAAAAAAATCCGGTTTGGTGCTTTTTTACGCGAAGTCAGAACGCATCAGGACTATATTTCATTTAATGATCTGATAACCGGTTCGGGTACTGATGAACACGGTGACCGGATTTTTCAACCGGCACCTGTTGTTAAGGCGCGTCCACTGGATGTGTACCGGCTGCTACGACCCTATCTGAGCGTTCGGGTTCAGGAGCAACTCAGGGCGGTAGTGCCACTGGCTGTTTATCTGATGTTATTTCAATTGCTGATACTGCGGCAGGGTGTGCTTGATGCGGGCATTATTGTCAGCGGCCTGATCGCAGTTATTATTGGCCTGATGTTTTTTATGGAAGGGCTTAAGGTTGGCCTGATGCCTTTTGGCAAGTCACTGGGGACAACATTGCCCGCCAGGTCGCCGTTGCCGGTAGTATTATTGATTGCTTTTTTACTGGGTATTGGCGTGACTTTTGCTGAACCTGCAATCGGTGCACTCAAAGCCGCCGGTCAGGTCGTCAAAGTGGAAACCGCGCCTTATTTATATACGCTGTTAAATGACTGGGCCGGTCAACTGGTACTGGTGGTGGGTATCGGTGTGGGTGCCGCAGCGGTACTGGGTACCGTCCGGCTTTTGTATGGCTGGAGTTTAAAACCGTTTATCTATGTAACACTGGTGCCGGCCATGTTGCTGACAGCGTATATACAGCAGAATGCGGAATTATCAAAAATAATTGGTCTGGCCTGGGACTGTGGTGCAGTGACGACCGGCCCGGTTACGGTACCTCTGGTGTTGTCGCTGGGCATTGGTATTGCTTCGGCGGCGGGCAAGGGCAGTTCATCGTTATCCGGATTTGGTATTGTCACTCTGGCCTCGTTGTTTCCGGTTATTGGCGTTGAATTACTGGCACTTTATGTTTTTCATGTCACCGCCCCGGCTGAAATTATCGCTGCTGCCGGGAGTGCGACTGATGTGACGGTGGCCTGGTACTCTGTAACGCCCTATGCTGAAATTACCGGTGGATTACGAGCGATTGTGCCACTGGTTATCTTTTTGATGCTGGTCATGTATGTGGTTCTGCGTGAAAAAATTCAGAACCCGGGGCATATTGTCTACGGTATTATTCTGGCAATTATCGGCATGATTATTTTTAACCTGGGGCTTACTTACGGTCTGGCAAAGCTGGGTAGTCAGTCCGGCAGTTTTATCCCGGCGGCTTTTACTCAAATTGATAGCGTGGCCGACTCACCGTTATACTTTTTTTCACTGGGGATTTTAATCTCACTGGCCTTTGCCTGGGCTTTAGGGTTTGGTGCAACGCTGGCAGAACCGGCGCTGAATGCACTCGGTATTACGGTAGAAAACCTGACCAATGGTGCCTTCAAGAAAAAGGCGTTGATGAATGCGGTGGCAATGGGTGTCGGTTGTGGTATTGCCGTGGGTGTGGCAAAGATCGTTTTTGATCTGAACATAGCAACCCTGTTACTGATTTTTTATTCCATCGCTATTGTTCTTACCTGGTTTTCATCGGAAGAGTTTGTCAATATTGCATGGGACAGTGCCGGTGTTACCACCGGACCGGTAACGGTTCCACTGGTGCTTTCCATGGGGCTGGGGTTTGCCAATGCGGCCGATGCGGTTGAAGGTTTTGGTATTTTATCGATGGCATCGATCGGTCCGATTATTGCGGTGCAGGCAACCGGATTGTGGATTAAATATCGAATAAAGAAAAGACGTGATGCGGCTGCGTCTGAAGCGGCGATTTAACGTGGTGTGATAAGTAATCGAAATGAGAAATAACCATGAAACAACGTGAACTGGTGGTGATGACCGATGCTTCGTTGATTACCTGTGTGGTACAGCGTGGTAAGGCGGATGATGTGGTAAAAGCGGCTCGTGGCGCCGGCGCCCAGGGCGCAACCATTCATTATGGTCGTGGCACCGGTGTGCGCGAACGGCTGGGTATTCTCGGGCTGACGGTGGAAGCAGAAAAAGAAGTGATTAACATTGTGGTTGCCAACGATCAACTGGATCATATTTTTGAAAAGATGTATCTCGCTGGAGAAATTGATACCCCGGGTATGGGGGTTATTTATGTAACCGCACTGGAGAAGCTTGCCACCTTTGTGCCGGAAGAAATATTACAGAAACTTGGCAAATGATTTTTACCAGAGCCAGATGATTATGTCCCGACAGTTCAAACCGCGATTGATAAAATCAAAACTAATATCGGCTATTCTGCCCAAGGGGGTTGCTCTCGGGGTGATAAAAAAACTTAAGGATGAGAAAAATATTATTACGGCTAAACTTATTTATGCTCGCGGTACCGGTAAACTGACACCACTGAAATACAGAAATGAAGTTGTTGAGCGTGAAAAAGAAGTTCTGACGGTGATTGTTGAAGAAGAGCGCGGTGAAGAAATTTTTCAATATATTTTTGAACAGGCGGGTATTAATGAACCGCACGGTGGTTTGATGTATATGGTTGCTTTAATGCAAAGCACGCAATACGAATTACCGGATGTCGGGGACGAGACCTTATAGTTTGTCTGCATAGCGGTTTTTTTCGCGCAGCCGGATTTTCTGTTAAGCCTGTTTTGTTTTTTTACTGCCTTTGGTAAATTTTCTGGCAACACCACTGGCAATAGCGGCTTTGGAGACTGCACGTGGAATGGTATCCAGCAGGCGCGAGTCTAATGGTTTGGGAATAATATAGTCAGGGCCGAACATCATGGCGTCAACATCATAAGCGTCCAGCACTTCCTGGGGTACCGGCTCACGGGTCAGTTCTGCCAGCGCATGTACTGCGGCAATTTTAATTTCCATGTTGATACAGCTGTCGCGAACATCAAGTGCGCCTTTAAAAATGTAAGGAAAGCCTAAAACATTGTTAACCTGATTGGGGTAATCGCTGCGACCCGTACCCATAATTAAATCATCACGCGTAAGATGGGCCAGTTCCGGCAGAATTTCCGGGTCAGGATTGGACAGGGCAAAAACCACCGGGTTAGCTGCCATGGTTGCCAGCATATCCGTGGATAACAGGTCCGGACCGGAAACACCGATAAACACATCCGCACCGTCCATTGCATCTGCCAGTGTGCGCCGGTCGGTATGTACGGCAAAAGCTTTTTTGTATTTATTTAAATCATTACGTTCAGACTGAATAATGCCATTGCGGTCAATCATAAACAGTTTTTCAGGGTCAGCGCCCAGCCCCTGCAGCAGTTTCATGGAAGCGATGCCGGCGGCACCTGCGCCTAAACAAACCACACGAACATCTTCGATATTTTTATGTTGTATTTCCAGTGCATTGATCAGCGCCGCAGCAATAATAATGGCGGTACCGTGCTGGTCATCATGAAATACCGGAATGTCCAGCTGTTCAATTAAGGCTTCTTCAATATCAAAACACGCAGGAGCAGCAATATCTTCCAGATTAATGCCTCCAAAAGTGGGGGCAATGTTTTTTACCGTGCGGATAAAATCTTCGGTGGAATCGGCCTTAACTTCAATATCAAACACATCAATATCGGCAAAGGCTTTAAACAGGACCCCTTTTCCCTCCATTACCGGTTTGCCAGCTAGGGCACCAATGTCACCCAGACCCAGTACGGCGGTGCCATCGGTAATCACTGCCACCAGATTGCCTTTTGCGGTATAGTCATAAGCGCAGTCTTCATCACGATGAATTGCCCGGCAGGGTTCAGCAACGCCTGGGGTATAGGCCAGAGAAAGATCCAGTTGTGTGGCACAGGGTTTGGTTATTTCTGTGGCAATTTTTCCCGGTTTAGGGTTGGCGTGATAGTCCAGAGCTTGTTGTTTGAAACGTGTTGGCATGATGGTAATGGGCGATTGAGACCGGGCAGAAATAAAAAGGAGTTCTATATTAGCATTTTTGCAGTTATATTTCGAGTTTCATCTTCGGTTATGACATAAAAATCAGTGGCTTAGCCGGGTGTTTGACCGGTATTGCTCAATGACAGTAAAAAGTGTCTGCCCGCTGGACCGCCGAGGGGTGGCGTATGCGTAGATAAAAAGGGGTGTCTCTTTTACTTTTGTTCAGCCAGCCGCGAACCACGATGTCCTGCTTCAACATTTTATAAACATTATCAATGCTGAAAAACGGCAGATTGGGCGGGCGAATGCCGACGGTAAGCCTGTTCTCCAGGTTAAGCCAGATACCTTTGTTATTGCTGTGGATACTGCTCACTTTTCCACTAAGCAGTTTGAAACCGGTGTCTTCAGGTTTAAGCCGGTTGATGTTTATCGGTCTGGAGGTATTCCATAAACCGGTTTTGCTGCAGCGCGCCTGTTTTTCCTGTGCCTGATAACAGGTAGTAAACCGGTCGTTGGGTGGAAACGTGATGGCATAAGCAAGACCCTGATTTAGCAGCGCGGCCTGTATATTACTGCCATTTTTACTGAAAACATGTGCCAGTGTCCGTTTATAGTGATCCTGCTTTTCTTTGCCATAAAGCAGAAAAATTTGCTTATCGTTTTTGAAAAAAGCTTTTAGTGCATTTTTTGCTGCGGCTGAAAAAGGTTCGGCAGCTTGTCTGTCACGAGCAAGTTCAGGTGTGTTAATGCCAATCAGGCGGATTTTACGACCATCCTGCAAGTGTAGCGTGTCACCATCATGGACATAACGTACGGTGGCGATATCATCATACGGGTGGTTTTCCGGTAGTGGGCAGGCGATTTCTGCGGCCACCGGCTGCCAGAGGCTTTGGCCGAGAAGCAGGCACAGAAGCATGGCGGTTCCGGTTATTTGTGTGGTGTTGCCTGCTTGCGGGAGTGCTATCCTGGCTTTTTGCGTTATACCGTCCATCCATGGACATAAAAAAAGACGCTGAAAAGCGTCTTTTTTTTCAAACAGCACTGGATCCAGAGGTTTAGGATTTATTACCAAAGCGTTTGTTGAATTTATCGATCTGACCGGCTGTATCCAGAATTTTCTGTTTGCCAGTATAAAACGGATGACATTCGGAACAAACATCAATGGTCATTTCGTCTTTGCCGTATGTGGAACGTGTGGTAAAGGCATTGCCGCAACTGCACTTAACGTTTACGTCATTATATTTTGGGTGAATATCAGCTTTCATGGTTTTACTCGTATTTTGGTAGATATTATTATCTGACTTACCCGGACAAAGCGCCGGATTCGCTAATCCATCCGGGCAATTGTTAAGGTGTAAAAACAGGGAGGGAATTATACGTGTAACCGTGCCCGCAGGCAAGCACTAATGCTGATTGTGTTTTCGTGGTTTTCTGCGGACCAGGATAAAGCCCCGGCCAGATGCTATTTTACCATTAATATCCTGAAATATTGTAATGCCTGGTCCATACTTGATTTGTCTGTAAATAATTGCTGACTGGTAGCAATATAACGAATATCGGCAGATTTCGTAAGGCTCATCTTTATAATTAAGAGACAGGAAATAGCGTGAAGCTAAAAATTTTTTCACTGTTAGTGGTGCTTGTTGTTATGTCCGTAACACCAATGATTTATACGGGGAAATTTGACCCTGAATCATGGATAAAGACAGTGATTAGCGGTGATTTTTTTAATTTCAATAAGCTGCAGGTCAAGCTGCCGTCGAAGTTAAAAAAGGCGGTTATTGATGAAAAAGTGCAGGTTTATAAATGGCGGGACGAGCACGGAATCATGCAGTTCAGCAGTACGGCACCTGTTGGTAGTAATAATGCCGAACGTATTGAAATTAATACCGGCAGTAATGTTGTAGACGCAGTCAATGTACCGGTGAAGCAGGAGAAAAAAGAGGCACCGGCTGCGGCAGTCGAGAGCGCATCTCCTTATTCAGTAAAAGCCATGAAAAAAGTAATAGACGATGCTAAAGACGTGGAAGAAACATTGCAGCAGCGAACTAAACAGCAGCAAAAAATGATAGAAAATCTTTAACCGGTAAATAATAGACAGGAATATTAAGTATGCAATTATTAAAAAAGTCAGGTGTTATCGTGCTGTTTTCTTTTTTGCTCGCCTGCGGTAATAGCGAGCCGCCAGCTTCTGCTCAGGTGTCAGCAGAAAATAATGCCGGCACCGCCGGGCAAACAAAAAAATCACACAAACCTGCGGCCAGTCCACACAGTATTCAGGGCATGAAAAAAGTAATGGACGATGCCAGAGGCGTTGAAACGCTGTTGCAGCAGGGCCATGACAAGCGAATGCAGGAAATGAATAAATAGAAGTTGCTGATAATGCAGCGCCTGTTATTGAGCCTTGAGAGAAGTTGTAAGTTAAAAGTTAAGTAGCAAGTTAAAAGCTGGATAACCTTCTGTTTAACAAACTTCTTTTGGTTTCACTGCTGTCCCGTTAACTTTCACAGCAATGCCATCTGATTAATATTGGGTCGCCGATCGGGCACTGGGTCACCTCTGAGTAACGCCATCATATCGCGTTTTTCAAATAAATTTAATTGCAG
>JAJRUQ010000106.1 GCA_024277705.1 Gammaproteobacteria bacterium | reverse complement strand
TGGACGGTGACATCGGCTGCATGGTGAACGGTGCCGGACTGGCGATGGCGACCATGGACCTGATCAAATTATGTGGCGGCGAACCGGCAAATTTTTTAGATGTCGGCGGCGGTGCAACCAAGGAACGGGTTAGCGAAGCATTCAAAATTATTTTATCGGACAGCAATGTAAAAGGCATACTGGTCAACATCTTTGGCGGCATAGTACGCTGTGATCTGATTGCCGAAGGCATCATCGGTGCGGTCGAAGAAGTACATGTCGATGTGCCGGTAGTGGTCAGGCTGGAAGGCAATAATGCAGAACTTGGTAGCAAGTTGTTGTCAGAGAGTGGCGTGAATATAATCGCCGCCAATGACCTGACCGATGCTGCTAAAAAGATCGTTGCTGAAGTTAAAAAGTAAAAACATTTATTCCGCAGATGAAAGTAAATAAAAACCTGGAAATATAGTTTGTCATCCTGAGCGAAGCCGAAGGATCTTGCAGGTGCATGCCAGTGAGGTTGAGCAAGATCCTTCGGCTTCGCTCAGGATGACAGAATAAAGGTTTTTATTTGTGTTCATTTGCGTTTATTAGCGGAAAATAAAGTTATGAGCGTATTAATAAACAAAGACACCAAAGTCATCTGCCAGGGTTTTACCGGTAAGCAGGGCACCTTCCATTCCGAACAGGCTATCACTTACGGCACAAACATGGTCGGTGGTGTTACCCCTGGCAAAGGCGGGCAGACGCACCTTGATTTGCCGGTATTCAATACTGTCAGAGAAGCAGTAGATGAAGCCGGCGCAAATGCCACAGTGATTTATGTGCCTGCACCTTTCTGTAAAGACTCGATACTGGAAGCCATCGATGCCGGTATCGAATTAATCGTCTGCATCACCGAAGGTATTCCGACACTGGATATGCTGCAGGTAAAGATCGTTGCTGACAGTGCCGGTGCGCGTATTATCGGCCCTAACTGTCCTGGTATCATCACACCCGGTGAATGTAAAATCGGCATCATGCCGGGTGAGATACATCTGCCGGGGAAAGTCGGTGTGGTCTCGCGCTCTGGTACATTAACCTATGAAGCGGTGAAACAGACCAGTGATCCCGGTTTTGGTCAGAGCACCTGTATCGGTATCGGCGGTGATCCGATTCCAGGAACCAGTTTTATTGATTGTTTGAAGTTGTTCGAAAATGATCCGCAGACCGAAGCGATTTTGATGGTCGGTGAGATCGGCGGCAGTGCCGAAGAGGAAGCGGCGGAGTTTATTCAGTCCGAAGTCAGTAAGCCGGTCACTGCTTTTATTGCCGGTGGTACTGCACCGAAGGGTAAACGTATGGGGCATGCCGGGGCGATTATCGCCGGTGGCAAAGGTACCGCTGCGGAAAAATTTGCCGCACTGGAGAAAGTTGGTGTACATACCGTACGCTCGCCTGCGGAGTTGGGAAAAGGTGTAGCGGAAGCGACAGGTTGGTAGTGTTTTGCTGTGTTATGGCAAAAAGCGCCTAACACGACCTACAAAATTCATTTGTAGGAGCGGATTGAAATCCGCAAATTTTGTTTGTTGGTTTAGCTTGGTTATATATTGGTGTTGGTTTGGTTGAGTAATATTTACCTAAGTAGTTTTGTTAAGCATTGCGGTATTCGCACCGCGGGCGAGGCACTTTTTTTCTGCAGCCAAAAAAAGTACCCAAAAAAGGCCGCCACTACGGCTACGCCCCGCAAAATGCGCGGGGTTCCCATTGAGATACAGCGTTTATCATGCTGTGAAACGTCGCTCTTGCGCTTCCTGCGCCCGCGACATTAGTGCATCCATGCACGTCAACTCGCAGAAAACGCTCAGACAGTTTTCACAGAAAGCTCATGATAAACACTGCACCTCAAAGGCTTGCCTGAGGTGGAGGTAGGTCAAAGTCAAAAACAGTGCTTAAATAAGCCGATACTTTATTCTGTTAGCTTTCGTTTGTTGTTTTTTATTTCTTTGTTTTTGAATCTCCCTCGCATTAGCCAAGCCATTGAGGTATGACGGATAATATGAGTTTTCTGTGACAGCTGTCTGAGCGTTTTTTGCGAGTTCTGTCGCAGCATGTTAGCCGTCATACCTCAATGGGAACCCCTGTTTTCCAGGGGCGCCAGGCGTAGCGACGGCTTTTTCTGGTTACTCTTTTCAGCTGTAGGAAAAGAGTAACTCGCCCGCGGTGCGAATACCGCAATGCTAAAACAAATTAAAACCGTAAATATAACTGCACCAGGCCATTACCAATAGCAGCCCAGGCTAAACCTACAAACAATCCGCTTCTACAAATCACAAAACCTTTTGAATCCAGTCAGCGATACCTCGTGCCGCAAACCCTGTAGCCTCCCGCCCTGACAATAAATGATCAGACCCTGTTACATTGAGCAACGTCACCTCCCCACCAACCCAATCCCGAATCTGCTGTGCATCAAGTTCACTGACCAATGCATCATCCTCGATATTAATAATCAGTGCCGGTTTATTCAGTTCAGACAAACGCGATGGCATATCAATACTGCGAACATCTTCAACAAACGCCGGTTCGATATCGAAATGCTGGCCGGCAACTTCAAAGCTGGCGGGGATACCCTGTTCCAGTAAAGTTAACGCGTGTCCGAAATGATGCAGCACATGATCCGGTTCACTGGGTGATGCAACGGTGACGACGCCTTTTACAGAATCAAAGCCCTGTGCAACTGATAGTGCTGTGGTTCCGCCCAGGCTGTGTCCTATTAAAAAAGATGGTGCGTGGTAATTTGTATCAAGAAACCTGATAGCACTCCGAAGATCATCCTGTGTAGTAGAGAAAGTCGTCGATGAAAACACACCTTCGCTGTTTCCAAGCCCGGTAAAATCAAAACGTAAAACACCGTAACCACTTTCAGCAAGTAAGCGGCTTAAGCGAAAGGTGGTGATGGTTTCTTTGGTGCAGGTAAAGCAATGGCAAAAAATCACAAAGTTTGTTATTTCGTTAATGCTGATATTAGCGGGAATATCCAGCCTTGCGTCCAGTGTGTTGCCTCGTGAGTTTTTAAAGTTGCATTTAATGGTTTTGGTTTTCATGGATTGGTGGTATGTTTACACTAATAGTATGTCTGATTGTCACTAGGTAGAACCTTATGTCTGAATGTAGCTTGCCTGAAAATCGTATGCCTGTCATTCGGGTTCCTGCCAGACCCGCCGATCAAAATCCAGGCGGCAGTATTTTCGGTGGCTGGATTATGTCTTATGTTGATATCGCCGGCAGTATTCCTGCACTTGCCCGAGTGCGTGGCCCGGTGGTAACGCGCGCGGTAGACTCATTCGAATTTAAAAAACCGGTATTTGTCGGAGATTTAATTAGCTGTTATGCGGATATTGTTTCAGAAGGCCGTACTTCGATGAAAGTTAAAGTGGAAGTTTTCGCACAGCGGATGAGCAAAGGTGAAACATCATGCATAAAAGTGACCGAAGCGGTATTAACTTATGTGGCTATTGATGAAAACCGACGGCCGATGCAGTTACCAGTAAAATAAAGGCTGTTTTATACGAATATAATTAAAAAAGCTAAAAATATTCACTGTTTAGCTTATTATTGTTTTGCAATTTACATCAGCTGGCGTATCATTTCGTGGTGAATCATATAAAAAAATAACAAGGTAAAATTCGAATGAAAAATAATATGAAGAATTCTTTATCGAAAACATTGCTTGCTGTCGGTATCGCAAGTGTGTCAACAATGACTCAGGCAGGTTCATTTGGACTTATTGAGCAAAGCGCTAGTGGCCAGGGTTCGGCATATGCTGGTGCTTCAGCACTGGGTGAAGATGCAAGTACGGTTTACTTCAACCCTGCGGCCATGACGCGATTATCCGGTTCGCAGATTGTTGTGGCAGCTCATGCAATTTTACCTGATGCAAAATTTACCAATAATGGCTCTACGGATGCATTAGGTGGCACTTTGCCAGGACCTAATTCCACCACTGGCGATCTTGCTTTTGTGCCTAATTTTTATTACACAACCGAATTATCCAACGAGGTCTATCTGGGCCTGGGTGTGAATGTTCCGTATGGTCTGTCAACTGAATATGATAACGGCTGGGTCGGTCGATACCATGCATTACGCAGCGAAATTTCCAGTGTTAACATCAATCCTTCGATTGCGTGGAAGGCAACAGATAAAGTGTCTATTGGTTTTGGTATCAGTATTCAATATATGCAACTGGAGTTAACCAATAATATTGATTCATTTGGCGTATGTGCACAACTTGATCCTGCTGCTGGTGCAGGCTGTGTGGGAGCCGGTTTAACGCCAGCGTTAGGCGTTGCATCACAGGATAGTTCCGTGAAACTTGATGGTGATTCTACAGAGATTGGCTGGAATACCGGTATTTTAATTGACGTGGATGATAATAGCCGTATCGGTATATCTTATCGTTCTGCAATTAAGCACGAAGTTTCTGGTAATGCTACTTATAATCTGGACCCCAGACTTCAGCCATTCGCTGACGGGGCTACTGCCGCTAGCGGGTTTAATATATTACAAACAACAAGCTTGAAGGCCTCTGCAGAATTACCTGAAACATTTTCATTTAGTTACGTGGGTGATATAAATGATAAATGGACAGCATTGTTTGACTGGACCTGGACGGGTTGGAGCAGTTTAGATACGATTACAATCCTGCAGGCTGGTGGTGTACCGGGGCAGGAGCCAACATTGGATCTGGCGTACAGTAATACTAACCGTTATTCGATAGGCGTAAACTTCAAGCCAGGTAATAAGTGGATTTATCGTGGCGGTCTGGCATTTGATGAAACACCAATTCGTTCACCGGAACAAACAACGGCTAGAATTCCGGGCAATGATCGCAAATGGTTAAGTTTAGGTGTCGGTTACGCGCCGTCTGCCAGCTGGTCATTTGATCTTGGTTATTCACACTTGTTTATCAGTGATACAACGATTGATAGTAATACAGGTTCGTCTTCTTCAGGCGCGACTCTTAAGGGTACTTATGAATCATCTGTTGATATCTTAAGTGCGCAGGCGAACTTTAATTTCTAAGTTAGAATTTTAAGGCTTTAGATTTATAGATAATATAATAATAAATGTTTTTATAGTAAGCCCTCTTCGGAGGGCTTTTTTATGTCCAGGGATGGACGTATGTCGCGGTGCCAAGGATGGCAAGGAGTGACGAATGTCCAAGGATGTTCGATGGCGGTGCGCTTATTGGGTATTTATTTGTAGAGTATGGAAGTTATGTGTGGTGCTTTTTGTTTTTGTTGGCATTCGCGGAATACATTCCACTCCTACAAAAACCTTCCCCCGTAGGAGCGGAATGTATTCCGCGAAGCAGGTGCTACAATTTTAACCAGGCGGTAGGGTGCTAGAAGCCAGCTCGACGAATGTATTCAGGAGGCAAAGACAAACTTGCGACTGCCTGTTGGTGTTTGTTTTATATGTGACATTCGCGGAATGAAAAAAATCCGCTCCTACAGGGAGGGGATGTTTTTGTAGGAGCGGAATGTATTCCGCGAATGCCAGCGTAAACACAATAAATATTTTGATTACTTGCAAACCTTCCACGTTGGAACATTATTTGCGGTAATGATATTGTTACTCTGCAACCACTCAAACGCATCTTCCGCATCATCTTCAAACCACGCCTTCGCAGAACCTAATCGAAACGAATAACCCCACTCATCCATATCATCTAACATGCGTTTCTGCTTCATTTCTGGAATAAAGTCAGATAACAGAATCTGTAAATAACAGACCCCGCTTTCTTCGATGGCAGAACCACCCGCATCAGTATGAAGTTTTTCTCTACGTTGTTGATCCATGCAAATGTAATGACAGCTTTCATGAAGTGCAGAATGAACAGGTGTGTCGTTTCGGATGTATAAAGTGTTATCAATCAACCCGGCTTCCGGTGGTTGCCAGAAACTACCGGGGATGGCAGCATCATCATCGACGGTGATTATTGTTAATTTATAACGATCAAGTAGAGATTGCAGGTTCGCCAGATTGATGTTGCTACAAAATAGAATGGTCATAGAACAATTACAGATAGATTCAATGTCATCCTGAGCGAAGCCGAAGGATCTTAAGGCCTGAGTAATTTATACATTATGGCGTACAAGATCCTTCGACTTCGCTCAGGATGACAGAATTTTTCTTACAGGTATTTATGTTTTTTAAATTCTTCCAGCATCGCGTTCAACGCAATCGCTCGATGACTCATGGTGTTTTTAACATCCAGCGGCAATTCACCACCGGAACAATCATGCGTCGGCACATAAAAAATCGGGTCATAACCAAAACCGCCATCACCCTGAGGCGCTTCTAAAATACGGCCTTCCCAACTGCCTTGTGTGATGATCGGTACCGGGTCGGTGTGCGAACGCATAAACACGATTAAGCACTGATAACGTGCCGTGCGTTCTGCTTCGGGTACACCGTTTAATTCTTTT
>JAJRUQ010000105.1 GCA_024277705.1 Gammaproteobacteria bacterium | reverse complement strand
ATATCGTCCCTTCGTCCTTGCTTTTCTCTACCGATGATTTCACTATAGCAATAATTCTGACTCGAACGATAAAAGCGGTCCATTAACCGTGATATCACCGCTTTTCTGTCTTTAACGCCAACATGAGGAATATTTTCTATACGAAAGTCCTCTTCAATCACATCTACCAGTAACCTGCTGACTAACTTATCGGTTTGTTGTAAATATTTTCTGAAATCTATAAGGCCTTTTTCGGTCGGTTCAAAAGAAATACTGCCAACCAGTGCCTTGTGTTTAAAATGTAAAACACTAAGCCGATACCCGGTAAAATAAAACAATCGCTTCATTGTTATAATTTCACCCCGGCAACCGCATCATATACAGGGCCTAGTACTGCCATCATTATCCACATCATCATACCGCCGAGTATCACGGTCAGCACGGGCAGTAATGCCGGCTCAATTTTATCTATGGATTCTTTTACTTCACGATTATAAAAATAACTGACATTGAGCAATGCTTCATCCATTGCCCCGGTATCTTCTCCAACCTTAAGCATACGTACTATCATGGATGGAAATACACCAACTGCTTCGAAACTTTTACTGATAATAACGCCTTCAGATATACTGGTTCTTGCCTGCCGTATGGATTCTTCCAGTACCAGATTATCCACCATGTCTTCTGATATTTTTAATGCATCCAGTACGGTAATTCCTGAGCTGTACATCATCGCAAAATAATTCGCAAAACGAGCAAGTTTAACTTTTGTCAGTAAAGAGCCGAATATCCAGATATTTAATTTCAACCTGTCCAGAAAATATTTCAGGCGGTAACTTTTTTTAACAGCTATTTTCAGGCCTACTATTAACATCACCGGTAAACTAAAAAGCAAATACCAGTAATTCACAAACACATTCGAAACATCAATGAGAACTTCGGTATACCAGGGTATAGCTGATCCGATGTTTTTAATAAATGGCAGTAACTGCGGCATCAGGTACATCATTAAAAAAGTAACCACCAGTAATACAATCACTGAGACTATCGCCGGGTAGATCATAATTTTTTTTGTTTGTGCTACCAGCTCATCCTGCCAACGTATGGTTTCAGCAAGATCTTTTAATACTTCTGAAAGCTGACCTGTCTCTTCGCCAACCCTGACCAGGGTCACATAAACCTTGTCGAAAATATCCGGATGCTGTGATAATGCCAGCGACAGGGTTTTACCACCTTCAATGTCATCGATTACCGTTTGCAGAACATCGGTAAAATGGCTGTAATCGATACTGTCACGAATGTCTTTCAGACTATCGATTAATGGCACACCTGACTTAACCAACTGTTCAATATGAAAGGTAAAATTAATAAGCTCACGACGACTGATGCCTTTTCTACGAAAGCTGCCTGTTGATGCCCTGTGCTGCTCGGTATAACTTAACAGGTCAAAACCCATGCTGCCCAGACGCTTTTCCAGCTCCATAGGATTACTGGCAACCATGGTGTCACTTCTTACTTTTCCCTTCGCATCAATGGTTCTGAATTTGTAATCTGGCATCGTTATATCCTGTCAGTTACATGAGTCGCTGCGTTAAATCAATAACACGTGAAATTTCAGTTAATGACGTTTTCCCTTCTATCACACAGCGAATCGCATCGTCCGCCAGGGTTTTATAACCTGTACGTTTCGCTGTCATCTTCAGTTCACCCAGGGTTGCGCGTTTAGCTATTTCCTCGTCAAGCTCATTATTGATGCGTAATGCCTCAATGATAGCCACCCGGCCTTTATAGCCGGTGTTATCACAAAACTCACAACCATTGGCATCATAGATGATCCGTTCGCTGTCCTCGATATCCAGATCCAGTAATTTACTTTCTACATCACTTGGTTTTTTTTCTGTTTTACAATGCGAACATAACAGACGAACCAGGCGCTGACTGATCACGCCAATAATATTACCGGTCATGATATCGGGCAGTACACCAATATCCAGTAACCGGGGAAAGGTACCGATTGCCGAGTTGGTATGCAGGGTGGATAACACCTGGTGGCCGGTCATGGCTGCTCTAAACGCCATATCGGCAGTATCTTCGTCACGAATTTCACCCACCAGAATAATATCGGGATCCTGCCGCATCATGGAACGGATACCATTGGCAAAACCCATACGCGCAACCTCGTTTACCGAGGTCTGCCGAATCATGTCCATGGGATATTCTACCGGATCCTCCAGTGTCATAATATTGACCTGTTCCGACTTCACATAATTAAGCAGGGAGTACAAGGTGGTTGTTTTACCACTACCGGTTGGCCCGGTGACCAGAATAATACCTTCCGGTCTGGCCATCATCATCTTTAAATCATTCAGTGTTTCTTCATGCACTCCCAGCTCTTCCAGAGGCACAATACCCTTTGCACGATCGAGCACGCGTAAAACAATATTTTCACCGTGTGTGGTCGGTTGTGCTGAAACACGAAAGTCTACCCGGTGCCCCTGTACCTGCAGGCTTAAACGGCCGTCCTGCGGAATACGGGTTTCGGCTATGTTCATATTACACATAACTTTTAGACGCACCACAATGGCTGACCAGTAATCCTTGTGCAGGCTCCGTATCTGCCTGAGCACACCGTCAATCCGGTAACGCAAGCGCAGAAAACCTTCTTCGGGTTCAAAGTGAATATCTGAGGCTTCACGTTTAACCGCATCTGCTAAAATTGCATCGACCAGTCGCACCAGTGGCTGACTGTATTCATCTTCTGTGGCATCCAGACTTCGATAGTCAATCTCACCGGTTTCGATCTCATGCAAGATGCCATCAACGGATAGTTCATATCCATAAAACTGGTCGATGGCTTTTTTTATTTCACTTTCACCGGCAACCATCGGTATTAATTTAATTTTCCGACCAACCAGTGCGTGTACACGATCAAGCGTCATCAAATCAGATGCGTTCTTCATCGCAATTTTTAATTCTTTTTCATCGCTGCTAAAACTGACCGGTATAATGGTATAACGCTCGGCTATTTCCTTTCCAACCAGATCCAGCGCCAGCCGGTCAGGCACAACACTGTTTAAATCAACACTGGCAATACCCAACGCCTGACTTAAAACATCACGCATTATAGACTCAGAGACAAAACCCAGGCCAACCAGAATCTCACCCAGTAGGCGCCCGTGTTTTTTCTGTTCGGTCAGGGCGATATCTAACTGGTCAGCTGAAATCAGTCCTTTTTCTATCAGCTGCTGGCCGATTTTTACTTTTAAATCTATTATCGTAGGCGCATTCATTACATTACAACTCTGATAATTCCTTTATGCGTTGCTTTACTGCCTCACGCGAAAAACTGATTTTCTTATCTGTCTGTTTTTGCAGACTGCTCTTATAAAAGCGGATAGCCTGATCATGCTTACCCAACTGATCCAGACTTACCGCCAGATTAAACAGATAATTTGCATTTTCAGGAGCATGCTGCCACGCATTAAAATAGGCCTGTTGCGCACTCTTCCACTTTTTCTGTTGCGCATAAACATTACCCAGTGCAAAACTTAATGGTGCCGCCTCCGGATTTTTTTCCAGCATGCTTAACAAATATTCTTCATGTAATGCCGAGGATGTATCCCCATAATGCAATCCCGATAATGCCGCAATGACCGCAGAATCATGAGGATCCAGTTGTAACAATGTCTGATAATATGCCCGCGCCCTGTTTATATTATTTTCAGTTAGCGCGATTGCTGCTAAACCAAGCAGCGCATCTCTATTATGATTCTCCCGCTGTAAAACTGCCTGATATAACGGTTTTGCTTCATTGTATTGGCCGGCATCATACGCCAGCCATGCCTTATCAAGTTTTTCTTCAATCGGGTCTGTTTTACTTGTTTTGCGAATTGAGACAACAGTTTTATCTTTTTTTAATTTTCGTTTCGCCGCAACTACTCCGGCTTTTTCATTTTTTTCGGACCTGCTTTTTTCTGCCACATGTTTCCTGGCAAATTCCACTTTATCCTGAAGGTCGGCATCACTCACCAGATTACGGATTATCTCTGCATTATCCGGGGATTGCTCCTGGCTGGTTTTTGCTTTCATCGCCTGCATGGCTATTCGATGCTTACGCTCAAGGTTTATTATTTCATCCTGGGTAAGCAGATAATAATAGCCACCTCCACTCAATATAATGAAAACCGTGATTGCTATCGCACTTAATACCAGCCAGCGCCTGCTCAGCCGGGCCTCTCTGTTTGTTTTATAGATCAGCATGGCCAGCGCTTCGTCAGTCACATCATAACGATTTTCAGCAGAATCTGGTGAAACAGGCGTTTCATTGCTATCAGTGATTTCAGCCGGTGGGGGTATTTCAGCCGGAGATTCGATATTATCTGCACCCGGTGGTTCGAACTCATCCAGCTCCAGAGTTAACTCTTCTGCTGCTGCAGGAGGCGATTTTTTAATTACCTCAGGGGTATCATCACTGGCTTTGTCCTGCGCCGCCTGTTTCTGCCCAATGGCTTTAATACCGGCATCAGCCACGCTCGTTTCTGACGAAGCGGTATCCTTTTCTGCCTTTTGCTTGTCATCGGCCGCTTTTTTTAAGGCATCCAGTAATAAACTCATAACATTACCTTAGACACACTATTGCTCAGAAAGATGCTCAGATGTTTTCTGTCCCAGATCTTCTAATAAATATTTTTTATAATCCGATAAATCACCCTCAAGGCTGGCATGTTCTATTACTACCGGTCGAATAAAGATAACCAGCTCGGATTTCACATACTCTTCTTCGGTATAAGAAAACAGAGCGCCCAGCCACGGGATACTGGATAATATCGGAACCCCACGGTTTTCTTTATTTATCTGATCCTGCATTAAGCCCCCGATAACAGCTGTTTCACTATTATTGACTTTCAACATGGTTTCAATTTCTCGAACCTGCAGCACGGGTATCTGACTCACAACCCCTTCTTTGGCAAGTAGCGGGTTCGGGTCATCGACATAATCAATGATTCTGGAAATCGTCGGCCGGATGTTTAAGGTGACGGTATCATCTTCATCAATGAACGGGGTTACCGACATAACAATACCCACCGGCACGGTATTAACCGTAGTATCAACCGCAAGTTGTGAATTCTGATTGACCGAACCGGAGTCAAGCTGTACATCGGTAGTAAAATAAACCTCATTATCCACAACTTTTAATATTGCCATCTGGTTGTTCAGGGTCATAACCTTGGGACTGGATAATACTTTGACGTCACCAAACGTCTCCAGCGCTTTCAAGGTAATATTCAGCGGATTACCATTTAACGTACCTGCTGTTGCCAGTTGAAAGAACGGTGATGAACCCAGGCTACCACCAAGTAAATCCTGCACCCCACCCTTGGTTACCACCGAACCGGAGGACTCACTGATCACCGACCAGTCTATACCGGCCTGGTATTTATCTCCTAACTCGACCTCAGCAATGGTTACCTCGATGAGTACCTGACGCTGCGCACTACCGATAACCTGATCAATAAATTTTTTAATAGACTTATGCTGTTTTGATGTCGCCCGTATTGCAATAATGCCACTTTCCCGATTAACAATAATGTCATTATTAATTGTTGTGCCTGAGCCTGAACCGGTGATTATTTCACGCTCCAGAATCGCACTGATATTTAATGCTATTGTTTTCCAGAACTCATTAATACTTTCATTTTTAATATCGGAACTTGCCTTGTTCTTGCCTGCGCCACTACTACCGCCACTGCCACCGCGACTTCCGCCACCGCCACCGCCACCGCCGCCACTACTGCGGATACTTGAGGCCGTTGCCCCGATCTCCGTCGAGACACTGACCTTACCGCCACTGGTCCGGCTGATATTCAGGTAATCCACATTGTAGACATGCAAATAAGGCTTATCTGCTTTTACTTTTAATGTGCCAGCCTGAAGGAAATACGTTATGTCTGTCTGTGATTCAATACGATCCAGTATCTTTGGTAGTGTTTGATCGATGGCATTCATGGTGACCTTGCCGGTAATATCACTATCAATATCAAGATTTAAATCGGCATCTCTTGCCATCGAAAACAACAACTCACGTACCGGAACCTGATTAACGACTACGGTATAGGTTTCGAGTTTCTGCCGTTTACCCGGACGTGGCAAAGACGGCAACTGCGTTACCGGTTCAGGAATAGCACTCGCTGCCTCTTCAGAAGCAGACTCTGATTTAATATGGCCTTCAGAAACCGTCGGCGGATTTGTTGCACCACAGGCAACAATAAATACTGCCACCAGCACTATCGCAACCGGTTGCAACCATTGATTATTTATTCTTTTAATTATCATGAACTAACCACTCGTTCAAAAAATATATCCTGAACGAATAACATTATATTTTATATGTCCTGCTGTTTATGTGCTGCGTCCTTTTTCAGTGCTTTTATTCGACGTAAATAAGGATCGCTTGCTTTTAGTGATGCTGGTAACTGATGCAATACTTCCATAGCCTGTTCGTAGGATTTAAATTCATCATACACAACTCCGTACCATGATAGTCCTTTTATAACTGTTTCATAGATGTAAATCTTTGTGAAATCAAGCATTTCGGGGATATTCTGCAGAAAAGTCTCCAGTTCGTCAGCATTCGTTGTGCGAACCATAAATAATTGAATACTGTAGTGATTACTGTCGGCAGCAGACAGCCACAAGGCCGTTTTTTCAAGTCTGCCAGTAATATCCCGGTTTTCTAGCCGAGCTTTTTTTTTAGCTGAATGGTTCAGCGCTACGACAGACGAGCTGGAAGATTTCTTTACCGGCGAAGCCACAGCTGATTGCGACGCCGGGCTGTTTAGCGCCCGGTTTTGATTAACAGAATTATCAACCTTTACCGCCGTCGTACTCGAAACGTTTGTCAGCGGTATGGTTTGCTGACCGGCATAATAGCCGGCCACTAAAGCAAGCACCAGCAATATTGCTGCCAACAATATCCACAGCACTATTTTTTTATCCGCTTTTGTTTTAAATTCACTGTCCTGTGCCGCTATATTAACGTGGCTCACAGTTACTGCATGACTGCCTTCGGAAAAAGCTGCCAGCATGGCTTTATCGGCGATAATATTGATCCTGCGGGTCAAGCCGTTAGAATACTTCTTTACCACTCTGGCCGTTTTTTTAGTAAAAATATCCGGACCTTTATACCCCACGGCACGCAATCTGAAATTAAGGTAACGCAGGGTATCATCCGGCAAAAAAGGTGACAGATTGAAACTGTGCGTAATACGCTCCTTTAACTGACGAATATGCTGCATCGCCAGTTTTTCATCCAGCTCCGGCTGACCAAACAATACCATTTGCAGCAGTTTGTTTTCATCTGTTTCCAGGTTACTCAGCAGCCGTATCTCTTCCAGCGTTTCTATCGGCATACTCTGTGCTTCTTCTACAAACAGTACCACCTGGCGATTATCTGCATGCTTTTTTAACAGGTGCGTCTGTATCCGTTGCATAACATCAACCTTGCTCATTTCATTGTTGACATCAAGATGCAACTCATGAGCAATAACATGCAGGATATTGTCCGGCGATAAACTCGGGTTGGCAATATACACCACATCCACTTCATTATTCAGACGCACTTCCAGCATGCGACACAACATGGTTTTACCACTGCCGACTTCACCGACAACCTTGATAATACCCTCGCCGCTTTTAATGGCGTAGGTCAAAGCATCCAGCGCTGCGCCACGCTGATTGCCTTCAAAAAACAGGCTGGTATCCGGTGTTATTTTAAATGGCGGACGATTTAGGCCAAAATGATCCTGGTACATCACTGTGTCCCCAGTTTCTGTACCCGGCTATACAAAGTTGTTCGATTAATCTTCAGTGCCTTTGCCGCCTTGCTGACATTATTGCCATTCATTTCCAGGGCAATACGAATGCTCCGGCTGGCAATTTCATCCAGTAATTCATCCAGATCAAATTCCTCATCCCGTAACTTTTGTGCAATCAGTTCATCATTAACCGAGGTTTCATTTTCAGCCAGTGCTGTTGATGATAACCGGGTTTCCAGTTCGGCACTCAACTGATGTTTATTGACACTTTGCCCAGGATATTTAGTCCCCAGCCTGATAACAATATTTCTCAGCTCACGCACATTGCCGGGATAATCATATTGCTGCCATAATTCTCTGGCATCATCATCAAGAACAAACGGTGATACGGTATCAGCATAACTTTCAATAAACGCATTTAATAATAAAAACACATCTTCTCCTCTTGAGCTCAGAGGCGGTAACTTGATATTTAATATACTCAAACGATGATATAAGTCATTTCTGAAGAGGCCGTCTTTTACCGCATCGCTCATCACCTTATTGGTCGCTGCCAGTATTCTGGCCTGTGATTTTAATTCTTTGGTTTCCCCGACCCGATAAAATTCTCCACTTTCAAGTACGCGTAATAATTTCCCCTGCAGCTGCATCGGCAACTCGCCGATTTCATCAAGCAGTAAAGTACCTTTTCCTGCCTCAATGAAAAATCCTTTATGCTCACTGGTGGCACCGGTAAAAGCACCCTTGCTATAACCAAACAGCTGCGCCTCCAGCAAATCCGGTGCTATCGCTGCACAGTTAATTGCCATATAAGGCTCTTTACAACAACTACTGCTTTCATGTAATGCCCTTGCTACCAGTTCTTTACCGGTACCGGAAGCCCCTTCAATTAACACCGGAAACGGTGAATCTGCAAATTGTGTTATCTGGTTATTCACCACTTCCATGGCAACACTGTCACCAATAATGGTAACCGTTTTTTGTGCATCACGGATCTGATCAATTTCATATAAACGCAAATGATGTTTCAGCCGGGCCATTAATAAATCAGGATCGGCAGGTTTGGCAATAAAATCAACCGCTCCAATCGACAGTGCATGTTGTATGTTCACATCATTGTCCTGCCCTGATAACACCAGGATTTTCATATTCGGATGAATAATCAGTAACTCACGAACCAGAGCAAAACCTTCATCCGGCTTATGCGGAAAAGGCGGCAGCCCAAGATCAATTAAAGCCAGACTGGGAGTTACGGCGCAGGTATTTAGTCTTTCTATGGCCTGGTGGCGTGAATCAGCAGCAATCAGCTCATACTGCTTGCGCAGCATGAAACCAAGACCATCAACTATCAGGGGATCATCATCAACCAGCAATAAGCCGGGTTTTTCATTTTTCTTCATTTGCTGTTCCGTCAGTCTTTGCTGACTTTATTAATTGGCCCCGGACATTTCACCCGGAGTATGCAATACAGGAATACCACACCTTATATAGCAGAAATGTCACCATGTTTTATGGATGTACCGCTGAATATCACGGATATTTATTGTACCGGGTTGAGGACTGAGGCAAACTCCTGCTTTCGGCCGTGACATTTACCCGGCTTAACCAGCAAATAGCGGCGCAAAATGTTTAACATCGTACTCTACCAGCCAGAAATTCCACCCAATACAGGCAATATCATACGCTTATGCGCCAATACCGGTTGTCGACTGCACCTGATAAAGCCGCTGGGATTCGATCTGAGTGACAAACAACTCAGGCGTGCCGGACTGGACTATCATGAATGGGCCGAAGTTAAAAGCTATGAGTCAATGCAGACATTTAACGACAGCCTGTCGCAAAATGTGGATTCCGCTATTTCTGTTTATGCCTTATCAACAAAAGGTCGTCAGTTTTATCATCAGGCTGCATTCAACGCTGGTGATTACCTGGTATTCGGACCGGAAACACGGGGCCTGCCTGATGATTATCTGCTTTCACTGGAAAATAACCGGGTATTACGCCTGCCCATGCGGGAAAACAGCCGCAGCCTGAATCTGTCAAATACGGTTGCTATTGTGACCTATGAAGCACTTCGGCAAAATCAGTTTATCGATTTTAAATAAACACACAGCAGCATTACTGGTGTAGCGATTGACCACTTACGGCCATTAAGAGACGTTGGCAGTTTGCAGTAGGCAGCTAAAAAGCGTTAGTCCGCGAATTAGGGCAGGACCATTGTTTTTAAGGTTTTTAAACGTCAGCTATAGCTCAACTTCAGCCATTTAGCAGCACCGTCCTGTCCTGGCAACTGGAAGCGTTATATTGTTTCCTGAGATGACTTCCGGCTCAATAATGTATGCACGGCTTCTTCAATGGAGCGATTTTCGTATAAAACACTATAGACTTGTTCGCTGATCGGTACTTCTACCTGATAACGTTGTGCCAGATTCACCACTTCTTTTGCTGTTTTAATGCCTTCTATGGCCTGGCCAATTTCTTCACGCACCTGCGCCAGTGTTCTGCCCTGCGCCAGCAACAGGCCGGTACGCCGGTTACGGGACTGATTATCCGTGCAGGTTAAAATAAGATCACCCATCCCCGCCAGCCCCATGAAAGTATCACGCTGGCCACCCATGGCATTACCCAGTCGCATCATTTCAGCCAGTCCACGGGTAATCAGGGCAGCACGGGTGTTGGCACCAAAGCCCAGACCATCTGCGGCGCCGGCAGCAATTGCCAGTACATTTTTTATAGCGCCGCCAAGTTCAACACCTATCATATCCGAGCTGCGATACACACGAAAACGGCCGCTGTGTAAATCACGGCTTAAAGATTCACAAAAGGCATCAGATGTTGACGCCACGGTAAGCGCTGTCGGCAGATTGGCCGCAACTTCTTTGGCAAAGGTTGGCCCTGACATTACCGCTGTTTTTGTACATTGTGGCAATTCTTCAGCAACCACCTGATGAAGCAGCTTTCCACTGTCTTTTTCCAGCCCTTTGCTTGCCCAGACGATGCCGGTATCAGCGCTGAATAAATGCACATTTTGCTTTAAAAAAGAACGATATACATGGCTGGGTATTGCCAGCAGCACCCATGCCGGTGAAGCCAGTGCCTGCTCAAGGTTATCGCTTAACTGCAGTAATTCGGGAAAAGGGGCATCCGGCAGATATTGCTGATTACAACGTGACTCAGCGAGAAGCTGTATATGCTCAGCTTCATTTCCCCATAAAACCACATGATTACCGGCTCTGGCCAAATGGATAGCCAGAGCGGTTCCCCAGGAACCCGCTCCAATAACCACTATCGGATGTGCAGGGTTATTTATGCTCATAAATAAATATCAGCTGTTTTCAGTTTAATGACGGGCTAACAACTGAGCGCCTCAGTGAGACGTCTCTTCGCTGGCTGCACCACCTTCAGCTGCCTGCTGTTGCTGCTGCACCTGTTGCGTATATAAGGCATTAAAATTAACCGGAGCTAATAATAACTGCGGAAAACCACCTTTCGTTACCAGTTCAGAAATAACTTCTCTGGCATAAGGAAATAATGTTTCCGGGCAAAAGGCTCCCACCATGCCGCCCAGGTTTTCCTGCGGGAAACCGCTTATGGTAAAAACACCGGCCTGTTTTATTTCTGCAAGAAAAGCTGTTTTTTCCTCATGTTTGGCCGTTACCGTAATATCCAGCACTACTTCAAATACATCCTGTGCAATCTGCTGGTTAGAACTGTTAATCTGCACATTAATCTGTGGTTTCCACTCGCCTTCAGTAAACGCCTGGGGCGAATTGGGCGATTCAAAAGAAACATCTTTTAAATAAATTTTCTGGATAGCAAACTGCTGCTGTTCTTCACTCATAATTATATTCCTGAAATCGGTAAAGTTTGATATTTAGTTATTTCGTTACTTAAGTTAAGGTTGACACGCATGCTCAACGTATTTACAAAAAACCTATTTTTTAGACACGGGTAATTTTGCTTCTTTCCACGCAGCAATACCGCCATCAAGGTTATTAATTTTTTCAAATCCGGCTTTTTTTAGTATTTTTATCGCAGCGGTCACCGTGTTACCTGAATTACAATACAATAAAACCGGACTGTTTTTATAATTGCCAAGCTTTTCTATCTCTGCGGCCATATCCTTTAATGCCACATTTCTGGCACCTTTTATATGACCTTTTTTATAATCAGCCACTGACCTGACATCCAGTATCAGCATGTCATCATTATTGTTCATTAAACGAATAGCCATAGAAGGCGACAGTTGCAGGCCTTTATTTGCCAGATGATCCAGCTCGGCTTTAATCAGCATAATTAATACCGCTAATAAGGCCGCAAATAACAGCAGGTTATTTAATACAAATTCAAATAGTTGTTGCATGATAAATACAGCCTGTATCAGGCGTAATTCAAAGAGTGGTGATTATAAAGCATAAAGGCTCAAAATGAGCCTTTAAATGGATGAAATTAATATCAGTAAAATTTTAAACTACATATCAATCCGTATCGAAGTACTAAGGTCGACCCGCGGAACAAAACACATCCTGCATCATACCGATAAGCCGCAAAGTACGGGTATCGCCTACCCGATAATAGACCTTATTGGCATCTTTTCTGGAGGCCAGAATGCCTTTATCACGCAAGATCGCCAGATGCTGCGAGATATTGCTTTGTGATGTTCCCACAGCATCTACAATATCCTGTACACTCACTTCCTGATCACCCAAAGTACAAAGTATCTTTAATCGCAGCGGGTGTGACATTGCTTTTAGTGAACGTGATGCCCGACTGATATCTTCTTCACGTGTCATTAAATCTGGATCGTTGGGATTTACAGCCATGATATTGCCTCAATACAAAATAAGTTACTTAAGAATAATAATATAATAAATAAAGCATACATTAATACACTTTTTTTTCAATTGAAAAATGCCAAATATTGAAAATATAAGCAAATTGTTTAAGCCAGACCCTCTTTGAACACCGAACTTTGCCTGCGAATAATCAAATAAAAAGAATTAATATGTCTCCCAGAGCTCAATTATTACGGAATACGATTGTTACATTCTTGTTTTTATGCCTTTTTACCACCTCTGCCAGTGTTTCTGCGTCAAAAAATGAAGATATGTCGCACTACCAGAACAAGCTCGAAAAACTGCAAAAAAGTATAGAAAAGATCCAGCAGCACCTTAAAGGCAGTAAAAAACAGCGCAGCTATGTTGTCACTGAACTTAATAAACTGGAAGTCAGGATCAGCGAAAATGCCAGAATACTTATCCGTCTTGAAAATGACATCATTAATATTCAACAACAGAAAAAAGACCTGCAAAATGAACTTACACTGTTAAATCAGCAGTTAGCCGAACAGCGACGGATATTAGCGGAACAAATGCGCTCCGCCTACAGCATGGGACATCAACAAAACCTGAAAATGCTGTTGAATCAACAGGATCCATCGAAAGCAGGAAGAACACAGGAATATTTTAATTATCTTAATCGCGCCCGTCAGCAGCAGATATCGTCTTTTTTAGATACCTTTGAACAAAAAAAGCTGACCGAAAGAAACCTCAGACAGACACTGGAAACACAAAACAAGCTACTGCTAACGCAGAAAGAAGAAAAACGAAAACGCCAGAAACAACGTATGCAACGCAAAAATCTGCTTAGTGAACTCAGTGTAAAAATTAAAAATCAGGAAAATACATTAACCAGCCTGGAAAGCAGTCGGGGACGTATCGAAAACCTGCTGAAATCACTGGGTGAATTACTGGCAGATATTCCAAGCGGCCCTTCTGAAAACCAGCCATTTATCTCACAAAAAGGACTTTTACCCTGGCCCGTTAGCGGTACATTCTTAGGCAAATTCGGCGACAAAAAAAGTGTCGGTGACCTGAAATGGAACGGTGTACTGATTCAGGCAGAACTGGGCACGCCTGTACGCGTTATCAGCCATGGTCGGGTGGCTTTTTCAGACTGGTTACAGGGTTTTGGTTTTATTACGATTGTGGACCATGGTGAAGGTTATATGAGCCTGTACGGCCACAATGAATCCTTATTCAAACAAACCGGTGACTGGGTTCAGGCCGGTGAAGTAATTGCTACCGCCGGCGATAGCGGTGGCCAGCTGGTCAGTGGCGTTTATTTTGAAATTCGCTCCCGGGGTAAACCGGTAAATCCGGCAAAATGGTGCAGCAGTAAAGCGACGCATGAAAATAATCAGAATCATTCTTTATAAGTATCAGGGAACAAGCTGGCAATATTTGCCTCTAAGCACTATCATTTAGCTATTCAGAGAATTTATTCTTAATATATTTTTAAATTAGACAGCGATATCGGTCGTCTAAACTTTCAAGTGGTATTTACCGGAGTTATTTATGAGTAATCAATATAAGACCATTATAGTACTGGTCTTTGGTATTTTTGTCGGGGTTTCCGTTTCCCTCACCAGCAGTGTTATGGCGGATAAAAATGCCACGGCTGGGTCATCCGGCCTGCCATTAAACGAACTACGCAATTTTTCAGATATCTTTGCCCGCGTTAAATCTGATTATGTTGAAGAGGTTGATGACAAAACCCTGTTAGAACACGCCATCCGCGGCATGCTGACCGGCCTGGACCCACATTCAACCTATTTAAATGCCGAGGAATACCAGGAATTAAAAATTGGTACTACCGGTAAATTCGGCGGCCTCGGCATACAGGTAGGCATGGAGGATGGTTTTGTAAAAGTTATCTCACCTATTGATGATACCCCGGCCTACCGTGCCGGTCTGAAATCAGGTGATCTGATTATTCGCCTTAACGAAAAATCAGTCAAAGGCATGACGCTGAACGATGCTGTTAAAATTATGCGTGGTGATCCCGGCACCGATATTAAATTAACCGTCATCCGCGAAGGCGCAGATAAACCTCTGCCATTTACCGTGACCCGTGACATTATTTCGGTTAAAAGTGTTAAAAGTCGTATTCTTGAACCCGATTACGGCTATATCCGTATCAGTAATTTCCAGTCAAAAACAGCCAGCGACCTGATCAGCGAAATCAGCAAACTGAAGAAAGACAATAAAAATGAACTAAAAGGACTGGTGCTTGATTTACGTAATAATCCGGGTGGCGTCTTAAGCGCTGCAGCGGATGTTTCAGATGCCTTTATTAACGAAGGCAAACTGGTCTACACCAAAGGTCGTATTGAAAATACCGAGTTTGAATTCCTCGCCAAACCCGGCGACATCATGAATGGCTCTCCTGTTGTTGTTTTAATTAACGGTGGCTCAGCGTCTGCGTCTGAAATTGTTGCCGGTGCCTTACAGGATCACCACCGTGCTGTCATTATGGGCAGTAAATCCTTTGGTAAAGGTTCAGTACAAACCATTCAGGAACTGCGCAGCGGTGGTGCGGTCAAAATCACCACTGCCCGTTATTTCACACCTAACGGTCGTTCTATTCAGGGCGAGGGTATTACCCCTGATATTATTCTTGATAAATACAATATTACCGATTCAAAAGATAGTGCTTCTTTACACATTAAAGAGTCTGATTTAAACGGTAGTATTACTAATCCGACAAAGTCACAGGAAGCGATTAAAAAAGCGGTGGAAGAGGGTAAAAAAGAAGAGGAAAAACACCCGCATCTGAAAGCCAGTGATGATTTCCAGTTATATGAAGGTTTACTGCTGCTCAAAGGATTAAATATTCTAAGTTCATCATAAACAGACTAATAACATTATAATACGGGCCTCAAACCGGTTCGTATCAGCTAATAGTATCTAATATCAATGAGTGCTAATAAAACAGGGAAGTTTGCTCACTTATCTTACTACAAGGCCTCATGTCCGGCTTTGACCGTCCTTCTTCTGCTTAGTGTTTTGCTCTCTTTATCAAGCAGCCGCGTCTATGCTGAAAAACTTGCCAGTATCATCATTGATGATCTGGGTAACAGCTATGAATATGGTTTTGATGTTATCAATCTTCCCGGCGCATTAACGCTGGCGATACTGCCACGCACAAATTATGCAAAAGAGCTTGCCCGACTGGCAATCAAAAGTAACAAGGAAGTCATGCTACACCTGCCACTGCAATCTGTAGAAAACCAGATGCCTTCGCCGGGCACACTGGACTTACATATGACCAGAAAGAAATTTATTCAACAGTTACGATTAAATTTAAATGCTGTACCCTACGTCCGTGGCGTTAATAATCACATGGGCAGTCTGTTGACCCGCCATCCCGGACACATGCGCTGGTTAATGGATGAACTGGCTCGCCGCGGCAACCTGTATTTTGTTGACAGTAAAACCACCAGCCAGTCGATCGCAGACAAAATTGCAGTGGAACACCATATTCCCAATCTATCCAGAGATTTTTTTCTTGACCCGCAATTCGATGAAAAAACAATAAGAAAACAATTTGATTTATTCATACAAAAAATTAATCATCGTGGATATGCCCTGGCGATTGCACATCCGCACCCGAATACCATAAAATTTCTACAGTCACATTTAAATGAACTCGCAGAACAGGGCATTACCCTGATTACTGTTTCACGATTAATACAACATTCCGGCAGCCCGTATAATCAACAGGCGTTAAATGTTCATAAACCGGGAAATCTTTGAGGAGAGAACCATGACACAGGTACTGGTACCACTGGCGCAGGGCTGTGAAGAACTGGAAGCAATTACTATCACCGACCTACTGGTTCGAGCCGGCATTGAGGTTACCACCTGCGGTCTTGATGAACAGCCCGTAAAAGCTTCACGCGGAACCGTTATTATTCCTGATACCAGTATTCAGAATATATTAAACCATAACTTTGACTTAATCGTATTACCCGGCGGGCTACCTGGAGCCGACCATCTGCGTGATAATCCGCAGCTACAGATGTTGATAAAAAAGCAGGCCGCAGAAAATCGCTATCTGGCGGCCATCTGCGCGGCGCCCAAAGCACTGGCACAGGCCGGTGTTCTGGATGGCAAAACAGCGACTGCCTTCCCCGGCGTATTAGCCGCCATTAATAATAAAACCATCACTATTTCTGAACAGAATGTTGTCATTGACGGTAAACTGATAACCTCACGCGGTCCCGGCACAGCCATGGATTTTGCCCTTTGTCTTATCGAAATACTCGAAAGTAAAGCAAAACGCGATGAAGTCAACCAGCAATTACAGCGTTAGCCCGCATCCTTTAATGCCCTAACATACTGAAAAATATCAATATTAATATTTTACCGGTAAACTTATTAATCCCTACAAAATACAGTGTTTAATTTTTCCGAGTTTTTAGGTAGAATACCTGATCAAATTAGTAGGTTATTATTTTTTTTAAGCATTTATATTTTTTATAGGTACACCCATGCAAGCAGAAGTAAACGGTCAAATTATCCAGCTCAGTGAAGCCGGTTGGTTAGAAAATCTTGACGAGTGGAGTGAAGAGCTCGCTGTCGAAATCGCAAAAAATGAAAAAATTGTTGATGGTCTAACTCAGGAACACTGGGACATCATCAATGAAGCACGTGAATATTTCACTGAAAACGGCAGCGTATGCGAGCCTCGTTCATTTTCAAAAATAATGAAGAAAAAATATGGAAAAGATCGCTCAGATCAAAAATATATTTATTCTTTATTCCCCACCGGTTTAATTAAATGTGCAAACAAGATTGCCGGTCTACCACGCCCTAAAGGCTGCAGCTAAATCTGCAATTCAGCACTCTGAAAAGCCGCGATAATCTCGCGGCTTTTTTATTTATACGGGATTTTCATTTACCTCGACCTTTTTTAATGGCAGATTTTGAGCCTTAAGAGAAGTTGCAAGTTTTAAGTTGTAGGTTTAAAAACTTTAAAAACAGCGCTATGGTATATTCAACGGTTGTATACCAACAACGTATTGTAACTGGCAAACAGGAATAACAATGAAAGTTGCCCCGTATTTAAAAATACTCGCTGAAAAAGACGGCTCT